>JBBDWO010000028.1:166045-258068 GCA_040902765.1 Acidimicrobiia bacterium
GGAGGTGGCAGCGGCCGTCAGGTCGTTGACGGAGGGGGAGGGCTGACGCGTCGCGGGGCCTTCGTAGGGTTTGGCCTCCCCCGTCCCCGCCGCTCGCTCCGCTCCCGGCGGTACTCCCCCCTTCGGGGGGAGAGAGGGGCATCCACGCTCTCCTCCCCTGTAGGGGGAGGTGGCAGCGGCCGTCAGGTCGTTGACGGAGGGGGAGGGCTGACGCGTCGCGAGGCGCATCCACGCTTTCCTCCCCTGTAGGGGGAGGTGGCAGCGGTCGTCAGGTCGTTGACGGAGGGGGAGGGCTGACGCGTCGCGGGGCGCGGGTACGATCCCGCCGATGAGCCTTCTCGACTCCCTCGACACTCGTCTGCGCATCGGTGGCGACCGCCTGGACGCCTCCGACGGGGCCACCATTGCGGTGATGGATCCGGCCACGGAGGAGACCATCGCCGAAGTGGCCTCCGGGAATGTCGATGACGCCATCTCCGCCGTCGCCGCTGCTTTCGACGCCGCCGATGCCTGGGCCGATGCCGCCCCGCGCACTCGTGCCGAGGTGCTCCGACGCGCCTTCGACCTGATCATGGACCGCGAGAAGGAATTCGCCGAGCTCATCGTCCTGGAGAACGGCAAGGCGCTGCCTGACGCCGGCGCCGAAGTGCGCTACGGGGCCGAGTTCTTCCGGTGGTTCTCCGAGGAGGCGGTGCGCAACCGGGGAGAGGTGTACCGGGCACCGGCGGGGGACAAGCGGATCACCGTGGTCAATCAGCCGGTCGGGGTCTCGCTGTTGGTCACGCCGTGGAACTTTCCGATCGCCATGGGGACCCGCAAGATCGGCCCGGCCCTCGCCGCCGGGTGCACGGTGATCCTCAAGCCGGCGTCGGACACACCGCTGGTGGCGCTGGCGCTCGCCGACGTACTCGAAGAGGCCGGATGCCCGCCGGGGGTGGTCAACGTGTTGCCGGCGTCCCGGTCGTCGGCGGTGGTGAACGCGATGATGGCCGACCGTCGTGTCCGCAAGCTGTCGTTCACCGGCTCCACCGAGGTGGGGCGCCTGCTGTTGGCGGAGGCGGCCAAGCGGGTGCTCAACTGTTCGATGGAGTTGGGGGGCAATGCCCCCTTCCTGGTCCTCGCCGACGCCGACGTCGAGGCTGCCGTCATCGGGGCGATGCAGGCGAAGATGCGCAACGCTGGCGAGGCGTGCACGGCGGCGAACCGGTTCTACGTGCACGAGTCGGTCGCCGACGACTTCGGTGCCCGCCTGGCGGGCGCCATGGGGGCGATGCGGGTCGGCGGTGGCATGGAGGAAGGCGTTGAGGTCGGGCCGCTGATCAACGCCTCCACGCGCGACAAGGTGGCCGAGTTGGTCGACGGAGCCGCGGCATCAGGGAAGGTGCTCGTCGGAGGGTCGGCACCGGAGCGGCGCGGCTTCTTCTACAGCCCGACGGTGATAACCGACGTCGACCGGAGCGCGCCGATCCTGGATACGGAGATCTTTGGTCCGGTGGCGCCGATCGTGCTCTTCGACGACCTCGAGGACGCCATCGCGCAGGCGAACGGCACCGACCTCGGACTGGTTTCGTATGTGTACGGCGGAGACCACCGGGTGGCGATGCAGGTGGCGGAGCGGCTCGAGGCGGGGATGGTCGCGGTCAACCGGGGGATCATCTCGGATCCGGCCGCGCCGTTCGGCGGGGTCAAGCAGTCGGGCCTGGGAAGGGAGGGCTCGTACCACGGCCTCCACGAGTTCCTCGAGCCCAAGTACATCGGTGAGGACTGGTAGGGGCGAGGAGCGAGGACCGAGGGGACCGTCACCGACTCTGGCGTCGGGTCCAGCGCATGAGGTTGTGATCGGCAAGATCCCGGCGCTTCTGGAGGCCTTTGGCTTGCCCGGGCGGGTTTGGTGACTAGTGCGCGCCGGAGGCGGCGAGGTTAGTCCGCAGCGCGTGGCGCGGGAAGGGCGTACGCCTCGAGGTCGGCTTCACCCGGGTTGGTGGCGGGCTCCGGTGGGCCGCCGGGAGTCAGCACGGGTACTGTTTCTACCTCATCGCCGCGCTCGCGGACCCCGGGCCAGCTGGAGCGGTCGGCGTAGGGGAGCACGTCGAGCGAGTGATCTGGCCATGGCGGTATGTAGGCGGTGTGATCCACGCCAGTAGCCACTTCGGCCGGTTCGGGTTCGGGTTCGGGCTCGTGTTGGGCCGCTTGGGTCGGTTCAGGCTCCGGCCGGGCCGGGGGCGGGGCGGGGTCCGCATCCGTCGGATCGGATTCCTCGTGGTCGGTCTGCATCGGCGCGCTCGTCGTCGCCCAGCGATCGTCGAGGGCAGGGTCTGCGGCTACCTCGGGTGCGGGGTCGACTTGAGGCTTGGTCGCGGACCGCTCGGAGTGCTCGGCTCGGCGACGCCGGTGCCGCTCCTTCTTCGGTGGCTCGTCCGCCGCGGGCGGGTGGTCGGTTTCGCCGGTCGGTGATGCGGCGGGGTCGCCCGGATCGGAGGCGCTGTCGACGTCATCCACATCGGGGATGTCTCCCCAGGGATCGGGCCGATCCAGGACTTCGTCGTGCTCGTGCGGGAGGTCGCGGTCCATCACTCGTCTCCCTATGGGACCGTCGTCGCTTCGGTCGTGGTGGTGGTGGTGGTGATGGTGGTGGTCGTGGTCTCTTCGGTCGTGGTCGTGGGCGGCACCGTAGTCGTGGTGGTCGTGGTCGTCTCCTCGGGGGGAGCGGCGCGCACGAAGATGGACTGGGCGATCCACGGTCCTGCCTTGGAGGCCGACGACGACTTCGACCCTCCCGACCCGTTCGCCATGAGCAGGAGCACCCCGTTGGCCTGGCTAGTGGTGACCTGGGTCGTCTCGCCCGGTGTGCTCAGCGACCCGTCGCTCAGGATGCTGAACATCGAGACCTGGGTGCCGGCGCCGGATCCGGCGCCGGGAGCGGTGAGGGAGCTGCCAACACCCGTCGCGCCGGTCACGCCGGCGATGGGGTCGTCCGGGTCGCCGGGGACGCCGACGACCGCGGCTCGAGCCCCGGTGGAACCCGTCACCCAGAAGTTGAAGGAGGCAGGCTCACTGGGGCCGGCGACCTTCCAGAACACGGCCTGGGCGAGGTCGGTGCCCACGTCGTCGCGCTTGGCCAGCCTCCAGCCGGCAGGCGGCGAGATCCCAGCACCGCTGCCGCCCTGAGCGGTCACCTGAGCGACGAGGATGTCGCCGGGACTCGCCGAACCGTGTCGCACTCCGGCGACGTTGAAGGGCTCGGGGAGGGTCGTCGTGGTGGTGGTCGGGGGGACGAACACCGGTACCGGCGGCGTGCCGTCCGGCGCCACCGGCGGCGGGTAGTTGGTGCCGTAGTACTCCTCGATTGGCTCCGCGTTGGGGCCGCCGATCAGCTTGGCGAACACGATGAGCCGCTGCTGTGAGGATAACTTGGGATGGCAGGTGGTCAGGGTCAGCCAGGCGCCGTCGCGGTGCTTGACGACCCAGGTGTGGGTGGGTCCGACGATCTCCGAGGATACGACTTCGTAGGTGTGGGTCCCGATGAGGGTCTCGACGGTGATGCGATCGCCGGGGTCCAGCTCGTCGATTCGGTTGAACGGGCCGCCGTAGGTGGTGCGGTGCCCACTGATCACCGAGTTGCCATACTGGCCGGGCATCGGGGTGCCGGGCATGTGACCGGGGCCCTTGCGGAGATCGGGCACGCCGACGCCTTCGACGACCACCCAGTCGAGTCCGATCTTCGGTGCCGAGATGCGCCCGAGGGCGTCGCCCTGTGGGGGCGCCCGTTCGGGAGCCACGCCGGGGATGTCGATATTGGGGTCGCCGAAGCCGTCGTCCGGCGTGCCGAAGATGGGCACGTCCCCCGCGCCGAAGTCGTCGGGATTCGCCGCGTCGGCCTCTCCGTAGAGGGTCGCGTCGTCGCCGGCGGCGGCGAGACGCTGCCGCTCGTCGAATTGCTCGGACAGTTCCACTTGCTCGCCGGCCGTGATCAGGTTGGTGATGAACAAGCCATAGACGCCGTAGGAGACGGCGGCGATACCGACCGCGACCAGCAGGATGCCGACTGCGAGGGGGCCGCGGGGACTCTTCGTGGTCGGCGTTGGAGGTCGAGCGGCACGGGCATCCTCGGCGCCGATGGAGCGTGCTGACCCGAATCGCGCGTAGTGCAGGGGGCGGCTGACCCAGCCCGGCATCCGGCGACGGGATGCCTGCTGATCGCCGGGGATCTCGGTGGCGACGGGAATGTCGAGGTCGTTCATGCGGCCGTCGAAGATGCCGAGATCCACCACGCGCTCATAGGTGGCGAGATGGGTGCCGGTTCGTGGGTGGCCATTGGCCATGCGCGTGAGCGTACCCGGTCGGGGCGGTTGTACAGGGCAGGCGGGTCGTCGGTAACCACGATCACATAGGAGTCGGCCATTGGTGCGTTTTCTTGAGCGCCTGCCCGTCGTGCCGCGTTGTTCGACGAAGGGCTGGCGGTGACTAGTCATCTGGTGCAGCGGGGAGTGACCCCGCCACCACATTGCGTGGTCGCGTTGCACGCTGTATGTGGTGTCTAGTCGGAAGCGTCTGCTTCGCGTCCCGGGAAGAGTCTCGGCATCCCTATCGTTGTTCGGTGGTGATCGCCGACGCCCCAGCTCCCGACCCGCGTCGGCGCCTCCTCATCGGGTTGTCCCTGCTCGGTGTCTACGTCATCTGGGGGTCCACCTACCTGGCGATCAAGTACGGACTGGAAGGATTCCCGCCGTTCCTGCTCAACGGGATCCGGCTCCTCATCGCCGGGGCGCTCCTGTACCTATTGGCGTTGCGGTCGGGTCGCGCCCACCCGACGCGTCGCGAGTGGGCTGGCGCCGGATTCATCGGCGGACTGCTCTTCGTCGGCGGGCTGGGCCTGGTCACCATCGCCGAGTACAACGGGATCGGGTCGGGGGTGGCCGCCTCGGTGATCGCGGTGATGCCACTGTGGGCGGCGCTGTGGAGCGGGCTTCTCGGCCGGTGGCCCACCCGCCTCGAGTGGATCGGCCTTGCGGTCGGGTTCGTGGGGGTCGTGGTCCTGAGCCGAGAGGGGGACTTCCAGGCATCCACCGTGGGGCTGGTGGCGATCATGGTGTCGCCGGTGCTGTGGGCGTTCGGGTCGGTGGTGGCGCGCCGGGTGCCCATGCCGGCCGGGCTGATGGCGGCGGCCGCCCAGATGCTCGCCGGCGGCGCCTTGCTATCACTCATCGGTCTGGTGAGCGGTGAGTGGATCACCGAGGCGCCGTCGACGACGGCATGGGCCGCCATGGTGTATCTGATCGTCTTCGGCTCGCTGTTCGGCTACACCGCCTACTTCTATCTCCTGGTAACCGTTCGGCCCGCCCTCGCCACCTCATATGCCTATGTCAACCCGGTGGTGGCGGTGCTGCTGGGAGTCACCCTCGGGCGGGAGACGATCGGGGCCTGGGGGATCGCCGGGCTGCCCGTGATCCTCGCCGGAGTCGCTTTGGTAGGAGCCGCCCAGCGGGCCTCGCGCCGGGCACCGGCGGCCGCCTGAACGACCGCAAACGCCCCTTCGTTGAACCCGAACCGCCATATGATGCCCGTCATGGAATCGGGCACCCTGACTCGGGCGCGCCGCGTGGTGCTGGTCGCCGTCGCCTTCGCGGTGCTCGGCACCGTCGTGATGGTGCGGGCCACTGGTGCCTCTGGCGCGGTCGCCTGGGCCGACGTCGAGGGCGCGGAAGCCGAACTCGCCGAGGCGCTCACGGCGCTGCGCGCCGTCGAGGAGGAGCTCGACGCGCTCGAGACCGAGCGAGCGAGCCTGCTCAACGCCATCGAGCGGCTTGAACAACGCGAGCAGGAGATCGCCGACCAGGCGCTGCTCGAAGGCGCGACCATTCGGGATCGGATCGCCCGTATGTACATGACGGCAGGAGGGGCGATCAGCCAGGTCGCCGTCGTTGACGTCACCGACTTCGCCGCCCGGGTCGCCTACCTGGGGGCCATTTCCGACCGTGACCGCGAACTGGTGGTCCAGTTCGCCGTGACGGTGGCCGACCTCCAGGTGCTGCGCCAGGCCGCCGAGGAGCGACTCGCCGAGACCGCCGACCGGGCCACCCGGCTCGCGGTGGTCGTCGATGAGCGGACCGCCGACACCGACAGCGCCCGGGCCCGTCTGCAGACGGTGCGCGCCGAGTGGGATCGGTTCCAGGCCGAACAGGCGGCGGCTGCCGCCGAGGAGCTCCGACGCCAGGAGGAGGAGCGTCAGGCGTCCTCGGGTGGTGGGGCGACGACGACCACCACCACAGCCGGTCAGACCGGAGGCGGAAGTGGCGGTTCCGGGTCGACCACTACCACCACGACCATCCCATGGAACCCCGGGGCGGGCACCGCTCAGTGGCGTCCCCTGGTAGAGGAGGTCTTAGCCAATTGGGGCCTCAACGGCAACTCCTGCGAGACCCGCAACGGCATCGAGTTCTGTGTCGGGCCGCAGGTCGACAACGCCATGAAGGTCATCCAGTGCGAGTCGAATGGGAATCCAATGGCGGTCAACCCGAACTCGGGCACTGCCGGGCTGTTCCAGAACCACCCCGCCTACTGGCAGTCGCGAGTCGACTTCATCCGTGCCCATCACTCGGACAAGGCACCGAACCTGCCGGCCGACGCGTCGATCTACAACCCCGAGCACAACATCACCGTCGCCGCCTTTCTGGTGTGGGACAACAAGGAGGTCCTGCTGGGACGGCGATCGGGCGGCTCGATCGGCGGGCATCCGTGGCCCGAGTTCAACTTCGAGATGTACTACACCGGCCAATCCAACGGGCGCAGCGGACCGCTCGCCTACGGCTACAGCGTGTCGGGCAAGGGTCCTGAGCCGTGGGGTCACTGGGTCGGGTGCGGGTCCACCAAACCGACCAACGCTCTGGGCGACAGCGGGATCCCGTGGACCTGGCCCGCCGGGCAAAACCTCTACGACAGCGGATGGATCCACCCGTGGGCCACCCAGCAGTCGCCACCGTGAGATGAGAGCGGGACGCCTGCCGACGCGGTCGGCACCGGGGGAAAGAACCTCCGGCGAACCTCGATCGGCGAACGGTGCGTCGTCGTTCCACCTGGTGTGGGAGATGCCGCCCGTACCGCTGCGATCGGTGGCGGCGACCCTCGAAGTCCTCGAGCCGCCGGCCGTTCGGCGTCTCTACTTCTGGGCTCTCCAGGTGTCGTTCGTCGACGACCGGCGCCTCGCCGGAGCCGCCCACCTGGGGTTGCAGTGGAATCCGCATCATCCGGCTTTCACAGCGGTGAACTGGGGTGGGTACGGCCCGGCGGACGCCGGATCGACCCTGCTGCGCGGGTCCGATTCACGGCTCCCCGGGTCGCGCAACGACCCGAACACCCGCGACTTCCGATGGGAGCGCGGTAGGCGCTATCGCCTCGAGGTGTTGCCGGTCCCCGACGCCGATCCGCCGGCGTGGCGGGGCGTGGTCACCGACCTCGACGCCGGGGAAGCGACGCTGGTGCGCGAACTCGAGGCGGGCGGAACCCACCTGGCGTCACCGATGGTGTGGTCGGAAGTCTTCGCCCGGTGTGAGCAGCCGTCGGTGGCGGTGCGATGGTCGGACTTCGAGGCGGTCGGCGACGACGGCCGGGTGGTACGGCCTCGGCGGGTGCGGGTCAACTATCAGTCCCGCACCGACGGCGGCTGTGACAACACGTCGGTCATCCCGGACGAGTTGGGGCTGCTCCAGGTGACCGCGGTCCAACGCGAGGTGCCCCAGGGGGCGATCCTCGCCCTTCCCTGATTCAGGCACCGACCGCACACGCAACGCTTAGGAGGGGTTTAGCCTGCTCCTCGTAGCGTGCAAGGCGAGGAGGGGCAAATGAGGATCTTGGTCGTCGAAGACGAGCGAGATCTGGCTCGAGCCATCGCCGAGGGCGTGCGGCGCGACGGTTACGCCGTCGACATCGCCCTCGACGGCGCTGGCGCGCTCGATCGCCTCGCATCCGTGCCGTACGACATCGTCTGCCTCGACCTCAACCTGCCGGATATGGACGGCGTCGACCTGTGCCGGCGTATCCAGGAGGACGATGCCCGCCTCGACGCCTCCGATCCACCCCGTGTGCTCATGCTCACCGCCCGAGACACGCTCGCCGATCGGGTCGGTGGTCTCGACGCCGGGGCCGACGACTTCATGGTCAAGCCGTTCGCCCTCGACGAGCTGCTCGCCAGGTTGCGAGCGCTGAGTCGTCGGCGCTCGGTGCACACTGGTTCGGTGATCGAAGTCGGGCCGCTGCGACTCGATGGTGCCCGCATGCTGGTCTCTGCCGGCGGCAACGAGGTTCCTCTCACCGCCCGCGAAGTTGCCCTGCTACGGTATTTCATGCTCCACGCTGGCGAAGTGCTCGCCGCCGAGCGACTGCTCGACCACGTCTGGGACGAGAACATCGACCCGTTCACCAACACGGTGCGGGTGACCATCTCCAACCTGCGGCGCAAGCTCGCCGACGCCGGATATCCCGAGATGATCGAAACGGTGGTCGGGGCCGGGTATCGCCTGCTCGAATTCTGATGCGGATCGTCCGATCACTTCGCTTCCGCATCGCGATCTGGTGCGCGGTGCTCGTCTTCGTGCTCGGCGGCCTCACCGTGGCCGCCATCAACGTGGTGCTCTCCCGGTCGCTGGATCGGCGCGCCACCGCCGAGGACATCCAGATTCGCCGGGTGGCCAGCGAGACCGGCGCCGCGATGATCTGGATCGATGGGGACGACCTGGTCGCCGTGGAGCACCTCTCCAACACCCGGGCGCTCGAGAGACTCGGCACCATGTCACTCATCCTGCTCGGCGTGCTGTTTCCCGCCAGCCTGGTCACCGGTTGGTTCGTGGCCGGGAGGGTGCTGCGGCCCGTCGACCACATTGCCAATGTCGCCATGGGGATCCAGGCCTCTGACCTGTCGCGTCGCATCCGGCTCGAGGGCCCGGACGACGAGCTCAAGCACCTGGCCGACGCATTCGACGGGATGCTCGACCGCATCGAGGAGGGGGTCGAGGACCAGCGCCGTTTCATCCAGGACGTGTCGCACGAGCTGCGCAATCCGCTGGCGACCATGGCTGCCAGCCTCGACCTGGTGCTCGCCGGTGACACCGACCCGGCGGCCCTCCGCTCGACGGCGGAGTCGGTGCGTCGTTCGGTCGATCGGGCATCTCTGACCGTGGATGGCATGGCCCGCTTCGCTCGGAGGGAGCTCCCCAACGACACCGAGGTGGTCGTCGACCTGGGGGCCCTGATCGAGCATGGGGCAGCCGAGGTGGGCGCCGCAGCCGGGCGTCGGCGTCTCACCCTGGTCAAGGTCGGAGACGGCAGGACCACCGTTCGCGGCGACCGTCAGGCCCTCACCTCGGCGATGGCCAACCTGTTGGGCAACGCCATTCGGATGGCCCCCGAGGGCTCTGCGGTTCGCTATGGCTGCGGCGTACTGGGCGAGTGGGCGTGGGCTGGTGTCGCGGACGCCGGGCCGGGTATCCACGAGAGTGACCATCGGCTCGTGTTCCAACGGGCCTGGAGCCGGGATCGGAGCCGCCTTCACCACGAGCGCAGGACCGGTCTCGGGCTGTCCATCGTGCGTCAGGTGGCAGAGGCCGCCGGAGGCACCGTGACCCTCACCTCGCGGCCGGCGGGCGGGTCATCGTTCGTGATCTGGCTCCCCAAGCGGTCCGGGCTCGACCCCTCCACGCTCACCTGGGACGGCATCCACCCGATCGAGGACCCGCTCGTCGGGTCCGCCACCACCGCGCGCCAGGTGATCTGACCCTGCGTCCCCCCGGGTCGGGGAAGACGACCAGCCCTCACGGGGTTGTGTCGCGGGCATGACACCGAGAGTTGGTGCAACCACCCGAGACGGTCACAATGGCCCGATGGCCCATCCCATCGGCATCGTCTACGAGCACCCCCAATGGTTCCGGCCGCTGTTCGCCGAGCTCGACCGCCGGGGAGTCGCCTACACGCCGCTAGATCTGAGCGACCCCGATTTCGGCGAGCACCTGGGACCGTTCGACCTCGTCCTCAATCGAATGAGCCCGTCGGCGTGGACCCGGGGCCACGCCGACGCCATCGAGCGCACCCGGGGATATCTGCGTCGCCTGGAGGATCACGGCGTGCCGGTGCTGAACGGGTCTCAGGCCTTCGCCTACGAGACGTCGAAGGTCCGCCAGATCGAGCTGTTCTCCGGCCTGGGCATCCGTCACCCTCGCTCGGTGACCGTGGACGCCGACACCGACCTCCTGGCGGCCGCGGCGGGACTCGACTTCCCCCTCCTCGTCAAGCCGAACATCGGCGGCAGTGGTGCCGGCATGCAGTCGTTCGCCGGCGCGCATGAGCTGGAGGCGGCAGCCGTCGCCGGCGACCTGACGGAGATCAGCCCGGATGGGCTGGTGCTCCTCCAGGAGCACTTGTCGGCCGCCGGCGACAGCATCGTTCGCATCGAGATCCTCGGGGACCGCTTCCTCTACGCCATACGGATCCGGCTCCTCCCCGGCTCCTTCAATCTGTGCCCCGCCGACTACTGCGAGCTCCCCGGGATCGCCGACGGCGTGTCGGGTCGCGGGCTGCCTATCGAGGGATACGAGCCGCCCCCCGACATCGTCGATCAGGCGCGGCGTATCGTCGAGGCGGCCGGCATGGATCTCGGCGGCGTCGAGTACCTGATCGGAGCCGAGGACGGCCATCCCTACTTCTACGACGTGAACGCCCTGTCGAACTTCGTCGCCGACGCCCCCACCGTGATCGGCTTCGACCCGTTCGTCGACCTGGTCGATTTCCTCGTCGACCGTGTCCGGCTGGAGGGTGCCGGGGCCGCCGTCCGCTCCTGAGGGTCGGACCCTCGACCGTTGGCTATGCGCCCTTGAAGCGGCGCCGCAGCGACGACCAGACTTCCTGGTAATCCTCCTGGAGTGCGGGCAGCGTCGACGCGTACCCGGTGGGGATGAGCGGGTAGCGGGTCTCGAACATGAAGGCGAGTGTGCCTTCGAGTTTTTGCGGCTTCAGGTCGGCCTTACTGGCGCCCTCCCAGGCCTCGTTGTCGGGCCCGTGCGGCCAGTACTGGTTGTGGAGGCTGAAGCCCCCGGCGCCGAACCCCTCCAACTTGGCGTCGTAGATGCCATAGATGAGGCCCATGAACTCACTCATGATGTTCATGTGGTAGTAGGGAGGCCGGAAGGTGTGCTCGGCCACCAGCCAGCGGTCCGGGAAGATGACGAAGTCGACGTTGGCGGTTCCCGGCCGGTCGGACGGCGCTGTCAGCACCGTGAAGATCGACGGGTCTGGATGGTCGAACGAAATCGACCCGATCACGTTGTAGTGCGCCAGGTCGTATTTGTAGGGCACGTGGTTGCCGTGCCAGGCGACCACGTCGAGCGGTGAATACTCGGTGTCGCTGGCGAACAGCTTCCCGTCGAACTTGACGAAGACGGTTGACGGTCGGTCCAGGTCCTCGAACGCGGCCATCGGGGCGAGGAAGTCACGCGGATTGGCCATGCCATTGGCGCCGATCGGCCCGCGCTCGGGGAGGGTCAGATAGGTGCCGTAGTTCTCGCACACGTAGCCGCGCGCCGAGCCGTCCATCAGGTCGACCTTGAACTTCATGCCGCGGGGGATCAGGCAGATCTCGCGGGGGGCCACTTCGAGCACGCCGCACTCGGTGGCGATCCTCAGCCGTCCCTCCTGGGGGACGATCAGGAACTCGCCGTCGGCGTTGTACAGGTAGGTGTCGTCCATGGACTTCGTCACCAGGTAGACGTGGGCCGCCATGCCGGTCTGGGTGTGGACGTCGCCGTTGGTGGCGATGGTGCGCAGGCCGGTGAGAAAGGTGAGGTCCTCGTCGGGCATCGGGATCGGATCCCAGCGCAGCTGGCCGATCGGCGGCTCCGCCTCCCGGGTTGGGGCCGTACGCAGGAATGGGTGGTCCACCGGTCGCAGGTCGTGGACATGGAGCACCGACGGCCGGATCCGGTACATCCAGGTGCGGCGGTTCTCGGCCTTCGGTGCGGTGAAGGCGGTGCCGCTCAGCTGCTCGGCGTACAGGCCGTGCGCCGGCTTCTGCGGCGAGTTCTGACCGATGGGCAGGGCACCCTCGACCGCTTCCGACGCGTGCTCGTTGCCGAAACCGGACTGGTACTCGATGGTCATCCCGCTCCTCGGTCGTGAGGGCAGAAGGATAGAAGGAGGCGGCGTGTCGGCTGAGGCGGGCAGGCTCGAAGTGACACCTCGCATGTTTCGAACAGGCTGTCGCCGGGGTAAGTGCTGTCCATGGATCTCGTGATCATCCTTGCCGTGCTCGCCGCCATCGTCTGGGTGCTGATGCAGCGAGGGGGGACCATCCCGCGCTCCACCGGACTCACGATCTTCTGGATCCTGGTGGTCGGCGCCGCGGTCGCTCTGCTGCTGCACTTGGTAGGGGGCGGCCCGCCGGATCGGGTCCCGCCCGGCTGACCGAGGAGCCCAAGCCGTCCGGTATCGTCGTTGTGGAGGTACGGCAGTGGCACACGACGAGTTTCTGACGGCGGCGATCGACGAGGCCCGCCAGGGTCGCACCGAGGGCGGTATTCCCATCGGTTCGGTGCTGGTGATCGACGGCGAGATCGTCGGTCGCGGCCACAACCGGAGGGTGCAGCAGGGTTCGGCGATCCTCCACGGCGAGATGGACGCCCTGGAGGGGGCGGGGCGGCTGCCGGCCGCGGCGTACCGCAGAGCGACGATTTACACCACGCTGTCGCCGTGCGACATGTGCTCCGGAGCGATCCTCCTCTACGGCGTCCCGAAGGTGATCGTGGGAGAGAACCGCACGTTTCTGGGCGCTGAAGACCATCTGAGGTCCCGCGGTGTAGAGGTCGTCGTGGTCGACGACCAGGAATGCATTGCCCTGATGGAGGCGTTCATCGCCGAGGAACCCGGTCTGTGGAACGAGGACATCGGCGAGTAGTCGGCGTCGGTATAACCTCATCCCTCCGGGCGCTTAGCTCAGTTGGCAAGAGCGCTTCCCTTACAAGGAAGAAGTCGGGGGTTCGAGTCCCTCAGCGCCCACTCGATCTGACCTTCGCTGTCGTTCGATTCCTTTACGGAATCGAACGACAGCGAAGGTTCGGGTGGGTGTGAGTAGCCTCGTGGTTCAAGTGTCGCTCGCTGGAAGGCATGGACGACAGCCGCGTGGATCTCTCCGAACGGGCGCATGTCTCCGTTCGGCCCGAAGACGAGTCGAGCCACCGCTGCGCCGACATAGCGCTCCCGCCCCTCAGGCCATCTCGTGCCTCGCCACAGGTAGCGAACTGCGTCGAGTAGCGCTTGAGCCTCTGCAGGAGAGACACTCATCAGTCAGAATGTACGAGGGCGATCGGCATGCCGCGGGTGAGTGCCGACTCCGACCCTGCGGTATCGAGGTCCCGATCAGGCAGGGCGCGACGCGATCATGCAAATCCCCGCGCGACCGTGCCCGATCATGCCCCGGGTCGCTCGGAACGGACCCGGGGAGCCGTCGGGTCATCGGGATGATCGCGATACAGGGCCAGCGCCGCGCCGAGGAATCGGAAGGTCCACTCCTCGGCCAGGGGGCGGGTGTCGCAGAAGACGACCGGGACCTCCGGATAGCGCACCTGGAGCCGGGCGAGGAGATCGGCGAACACGCCCGGTGCCAGATGGCTGTGCTTGAACACCGCTCCGTAGCGTTCCTCGACGACCACCGCCGATCTGGGCAAAGTGGACAACTCGGCCATCTGAAAGGCCAGGCTTCCGTCCGACACACCCTTGGCGAGATCCGCCAGGGTCTTGCGCTCCACCACCCCGACCAGTTCCCCGTCGTGCTCCACCCCGTAGTCGCCCACCGGGAGCGGGCAGCGCCGGCTCTCCGCCTGCTGCTTGGCGAAGCGGTATGGATAGCGCTCCCGGGTATCCACCACGATCGTCAGATCTCCCAGCCAGGAGGCTCTGCGCCCGGGAATCCGCACCGCCGGGCGGGACTTCCGGGCCGTTCGCGCCGTCTGCCAGAAGATCGCCTCCCGCTCGTTCTTGAGGCGGGTGAAGACGAACTGGCTGCGGTTCTCCCGGCTCCGCTCCAGGACGAGGTCCACCGCCACCCCCCGTCGTTCGCAGGTCCGCACCCCGACATCCTCGACGATCTCCACGCCCTCGGGCCACTCCCCCTCGGCGCGGTGGCAGTACAGCTTGGAGGTGCGGGGCCACGTCTCCCGGGTCTTGATCACCAGCCCCGCTTCCCCCAGCGGAAGCCTGATCAGAAAGGGCAGGGTCGATTCGGGATCCGGGTTGCGCGCCACGAGGAACCGCCGCTCCATGACGCCTGACGATACCCGTGCGTCGACCATGCGCCGGGGTCCAGCCACCCGTCGGCGACATCCTTGCCTGCCGAGCTGGTGCTGCGTCGCCAGATTCGAGTCCTGCCCGGCCCACGCAAACTCTCGCTCCGAACGGATGGTTCACGTTCAGTCCCATCAGACCCGCACTGTTCATAGCGGACCGACTTCGCCGCTGCGAACAGAACGCAGGTCGGCCCTCCTCCGCAGCCGAGGCCCCTACCCCGGCGTCGCCGTCACGGCGCCGGAACGCCCTCACCAACGCTCCGCCCTGCGTCTGTCGGCAACGGAACGCCGCTGGCCGCGGTGCGTTCGATGGCGGTGGGAATTCCGATCGAGTGACCACCCTTCCCCCACCGTATCACCGGTGATACGATTCGGCCATGTCTGAGATCTCTATTCGGGAACTCCGCAACCACGGTGGCGACGTGGTCGACCGAGCTGCCAAGGGCGAGCGGCTGACGATCACCCGGTCTGGCAAGGCCGTCGCCGAGCTGCGCCCGCTGAGCCGGGAACCCGTACCGCTCGACGTGATCGTTGCCCGCCGCAGGCACCTGCCACCCGTCGACCCCGACCGGTTGAGGCACGACCTGGACCGGGTCATCGATCCCGCCCTCTGATCGATGCGTCGCGGCATCCTCGACACCAGCACCCTCATCCTGCTCGGTCGGATGCAGGACACCGATTCGCTCCCCGACGAGCCGCTGATCACCACGATCACTCTGGCCGAACTCTCGGTGGGTCCACTCGTGGCATCTTCCGACGAGGAACGGTCGGCCCGTCAAGCGCATCTCCAGCAAGCCGAAGCCGACTTCGCCGCGCTGCCGTTCGACGCGCCCGCGGCCCGCAGCTTCGGCCGAGTCGCCGCAGGTCTGCGAAGAGCCGGACGCAAGCCAGCGGCGCGCGCCTACGACGCCATGATCGCCGCCATCGCCATCTCGAGCGACCTGCCCCTGCACACCTGCAACCCGGGCGATTTCGCCGGCATCGAGGGACTCACCGTGGTCGCCGTCCCCCACCCCGACCACTGAGCAGGCCCACCCCCCAACGGAGGGAAGGCTTTTCCCACCACTCCCGACCTACCAGGACTGGGGGGAGAGCTGCTGTGGGATGCTCTGACCCGAGCCCGAGCCGCTGCGGACATCGCCGCAGCACGGGTCGTCGTGGTCGACGCCGTCAACGCCGCGGCGGCCGCCTTCTATGAACACCACGGCTTCGCCGCCGCCCTCGACGTAACGGCTCGGTAGCCGATCCGGGATGCGCTGCGCCCGACCCCACCCACAGGTCCACATGGACCAGTCCGAAGGGCGACTCATCAGGCACCTGACGGCGACGCGGTTGTCCCGTCCGGTCAGTCGCGTTCGTACCAGAGGTTGATGGCACGGTGGTTTGGGAGGGGGTCCGTTGCCTCGGCGGCGTCGATGACGGTCCCGTTCGCCTCGTCGATGACGGACTTCAGGCGGAACCCCATGTCGCGTAGGAGCGATCGGAACGCCGTGGTCTTCCCGGATCCCACCTCGTGCTGCCAGGGGTCGTATTCGGCGATGAGAGCCGGGTGCGGGCTGGCGCGAAGTGTGAGCACATGCCTTTCAGGGCTTCCGCCTCGCCACCATCGATGTCGATCTTGACGAGGTCGACGGTGGCGCCCGCTCCGAGGACGTCGTCGATGCGAACCGTGGGGGTGGATGTCTGGGGAAGGGCGATGTTGGTGCGCATGAATACCACGCCGTTGCGGTCGGTGGCAGCCGCTTCGACCACCTCGACGTTGTGAGCACCGTTACGGCGACGTTGTGTGTGAGCAGGGAGGCAAGGCGCCGGTCGGGTTCGAAGGCGACCACCCGACCGGTTGGTCCGACGGCGCGCGACATCAGCAGCGTGTGGTAGCCCAGGCGGGCTCCGATGTCGACGGCCGTATCGCCCTCAGACAGTCGGGTTCGCATGAGGTCGCTGGTGATCGGCTCCCATGATCCGTCGCGGAGCAGCGTCCGGCTCACCGAGAAGTCGAGTGCGCTCACGGCCAACGCGATCCCGTTCGCGGTCATCAACCGGCGAAACGGTCGGCGGATGGCAGCCCAGTCGATAATAGGGCGAAAGACCCATGCGAACCAGACGAGACCGTGGAGACGCCGCAGCGAGGGCGTGTGGTCGTGCGAGACGGGGCTCACGCGTTCGATCGAGCCGGGGTGGCAGGTCCAGAGAATGGATCGGCGAGCTAAGACTCGCTGTGGTCGTCGAGGTTGCGTGGCGAGGAAGTCGACGGTGCCGATCCTACCGATCCGTGGAGGGACAGGCTGAACCAGGTCCGGCACGGATCGGTCGGAGTACCCGGTCGGGTCTAGACCTCGTCGGGATAGAACCGTCGCCGCGCCCACAGCGCCACGTACACCAGCCCGACCAGTACCGGGACCTCGATGAGAGGCCCCACCACCCCGGCGAGAGCCTCGCCAGAGGTGACTCCGTAGACACCGATGGCGACCGCGATGGCCAGCTCGAAGTCGTTGCTGGATGCCGTGAAGGCGAGCGTTGCTGTCTTGTCATACGGGAGCCCGAGCAGACGACCAGTCATGAATCCCATCACCCACATGACGACGAAGTAGAGGAAGAGGGGAAGGGCGATGCGGGCCACCGTGAGCGGCTCCTTGGTGATCGTCTCGCCCTGTAGGGCGAAGAGTACGGTGACGGTGAAGAGCAATCCCCAGAGTGAGGCCCTACCCAATGTGGGGAGGAACTCGCTCTCGTACCACTCCTTGCTCCGGCGTCTCTCCCCCCAGAGCCGTGTCAGGTAGCCGCCGAGTACTGGGAGTCCGAGGAATACGAGGACGATCGCGGCGATCTCCCACAGTGACGCCTCGAATGCCGAGGTGTCCCATCCGAGCCAGCCGGGGAGGAGCTTGAGATAGAAGTAGCCGAGCACGGAGTAGAACGCCACCTGAAAGAGGGCGTTGAGGGCGACCAGAACGGCTGCAGCCTCGCGATTGCCGAGCGCGATGTCATTCCAGACCAGCACCATGGCGATGCAGCGTGCCAGCCCGACGAGTATGACGCCGGTGCGGAACTCGGGATGATCGCTGAGCAGCCACCACGCGAGGGAGAACATGACCAGGGGCCCGATCAGCCAGTTGAATGTCAGTGACGCCGCGATGAGCCGTCGGTCGGACGTGATCGAGCCGAGTTTGCTGTAGTCGACTTTCGCCAGCACCGGGTACATCATCGCGAACAAGCCGATCGCGATCGGCAGCGATACCGGCCCGACCTTGACTGCATCGAGTGCCTCGTTGAGGCGCGGAATGAAACGCCCGAGCAGGAGTCCGCCGGCCATCGCCAGGCCGATCCACAAGGGGAGGAAACGGTCCAGGAGCGACAGGCGGGCGAGGATCGCCGCGTCCGTGGTGGTCTGGGTCATGGTCACTGTTCTGTCCCTCCGAGGATCGTCATCAGCTCGGACACGTCGGGAACCCGACCGGCCAGAACGACTTGCTCATCCGCCACGAGCGCGGGGACCCGCATGATCCCATAGCGTCCGATCTCCATGAAGTCGTTGACCAGTTCCACGGTCCCCTCGCGACCGAGCTGTTCGAGTGCCTGAACCTCGATGATTGAAGATGAGCACGTGAACGGTACGGAACCCGAACGGGCCTCCGAGAGCATGCGGCGCCGGATCCGCCCCACAGGACGATGTTGGCATCGACGGTATCGACGGCATCGACGGCATCGATAGGGTCATTAGCGGTTGGTGCTGGCATTTGCTCCCCGCGGCAGCCGGGCTGCAAGTTACATCTCTGTAGTTTTAGCACAGGGGAAGTCGGGTGCCGACTACCGAATGTCTTCGGCAAGAGAGTAGACCGGCAGACGTGGGCTTGTCTCATCCGACAAGCGGAGGTCAATGTGGCAGGTCAACACCGTGAGACCTCGAGCGATGGTAGCGACACTGTCACGGTCGGGCAGTGCTGATGATGGCAAGACCCCAGGTGCTACGGCCTACGTGTCGCAGCAAGACAACACTGGGAACAAGTGGTCTGTCGTGTACAACAGCTCGGTCGGGTGAGATCGTGAAGTCTGTCACCAAGGGTCAGAAGTGAGGGCTGACCAGCTTCCCTTAGTCCTGTAAAATGCTAGGTCGAGGGACGGGGCCCGGTTTTTAGCCCCCCGTTAAACGAGTCGGAGAGATGCCGAACATCCCTCGAGTATCAGCACCGCGACGATCACTTGTTGTCGGCTCGCGCTCAGAGTGAGTCCAGTAGCTCAAGCAGCTCTGTAACCTCGCCGTTGCACTGGTTCGCGTTCCATCCTGTTAGGCCCACTGAGCCCATGGCTCTTCGGCTGACGCCTCATCGCGATGTCGGCCGGGTCCCTACCCAGCCGACCGTGGGCCTTCCCCGTTGAACCTGGTTCGCGTCCTGCCCGGCCCACTGAGCCCATGGCTCTTCGGCTGACGCCTCATCGCGATGTCGGCCGGGTCCCTACCCAGCCGACCGTGGGCCTTCCCCGTTGAACCTGGTTCGCGTCCTGCCCGGCCCACCAGCGGGATTCCATTGCGACACAGGGGTTGGTGCCGATCAGCGTTCGAGCCCCAGACCCCGTGATCGAGGCCGCGACCACGTTGCGTCCACATGGGAGGCGTCCCATGGGGGAGCCAGGGTGTCGGGAAGGACGGCCCGGGAGAGCAAGGCCATCGACTCACCCCAACCCGACCCGGTGTGCACCGCTTGTCCTCGCCCTCTCTCCCCGTCGTATCCTGCGCTGGTGTCACTGTCGAGAGGCCCGGGAGCCAATCCGATCGACGAGCCCATACGCGCCGAGCTGTTCAGCGTCGAGCGGTTGGAGCAGCACGCTCGCAGCCTGGCCTCCAGTCACGAGCTGAGCGGGCGGAGGGGGCGGCTTCGACCAATAGCTCGGCGACTGGCGGAGAACGGCGATGTCCTCCTCTCCGCCTACGGGGAGCTGTCCCGAGCGATCCGGGAGGAGGCGCTGCTCACGCCGGCGGCCGAATGGCTGGTGGACAACTTCCACCTAGTCGAGAGCCAGCTGCACGAGATTCGAGAGAACCTCCCCCCGTCCTACTACCACGAGCTGCCCAAGCTCAGCGGGGGTCACCTGCCCGGTTACCCGCGCGTGTACGGGATCGTATGGGCCTACGTCGCCCACCTCGACAGTCGGTTCGATCCCGATGAGCTGCGCCGATTCGTCGCCTCGTACCAGGAGATCGAACCTCTCACCATCGGTGAGCTGTGGGCGATCCCCATCACCCTCCGCCTCATCCTCATCGAGAATCTGCGCCGGATGGCCGAGTCGATCATCTGGGGTCGGAGGCTCCGACGCCAGGCAGATGAGATCGCCGACGGCCTCCTCGGAGTCGGTGACGGCAGCTCCGATGAGGCCCTGGCGGCCCTCGACCAGTACACGGACGAGCTGCCTCAGCCTTTGGCCGTTCAGCTGCTGCAGCGCCTCCGCGACCGCGACCCGGAGACGACGCCCGGCCTTCCCTGGCTGCTCGACCGCCTGGCATCCACGGGGACCCCGCCCGCCGAGGTCGTCACAGAGACCCACCGCCGACAGGCGGCCACCAACGTCACCGTCCGCAACATCGTGACCAGCCTTCGCCAGGTCAACTACTTCGACTGGGCCGCCTTCGTCGAGGAGGTGAGCCTGGTCGACCACGCCCTGGCCGCCGGGAGCTCCTTCGGCGACATGAGCTTCGCCACCCGGGACCGCTACCGGCACGCCGTCGAGGAGCTGTCCAGGGGATCCGATGCCCCGGAGCTCGGCGTCGCCAGGGCCACGCTCGAGCTGGCCGGCGACCACCCCGCCGGTAGTCGCCGGAGGGACCCCGGCTTCTATCTGCTCGGGGAGGGCAGGACGACCCTCGAGGGTCGGATCGGCTTCCGGGGCAGCCCGGGGCTGGTGCTCTCTCGATTCGTCAGGAGACACGCGGCGGTCGTCTATGTGAGCTCGGTCGCCCTGCTGACCGCGCTGGCCCTCTCGGTGCCCCTGCTCACGATCGACCGCTGGTGGCCCTGGCCCCTGCTCATGGGCCTGCTGGCCCTGATACCGGCCTCCGACCTCGGTGTGGCGCTGGTCAACCGGGCGGTCGCAGCGCTGACCCGTCCGGAGGAACTCCCATCCCTGGCGTTGCTCCACGGGCCAACCGAGGACCTACGCACCCTGGTGGCGGTCTCCGCCATGCTGTCGCGTCCCGACCAAGTGGAAGAGCTCGTCGAACGGCTCGAGATCCACTACCTCGCCAACCCGGAAGGCGACCTGCACTTCGCCCTCCTCAGCGACTGGCGCGATGCCGACGAGCCCGAGATCCCCGGCGATGCCGAGCTGCTGGCAGCAGCGACGCGCGGCGTCGCCCGGCTCAACGAGAGACACGGACCGGGGCCCGACGGGGCTGATCGCTTCCTGCTACTCCATCGCCGCCGCCTGTTCAACCCGGGCGAGGACCGGTACATGGGCTGGGAGCGCAAGCGAGGCAAACTTCACGAGCTCAACCGCCTCCTGCGCGGCGCGACCGACACCAACTTCTACCGAACCGGCGGCGAGCGGCCCGAGGGGGTTCGCTATGTGATAGCCCTCGACGCCGATTCACGGCTTCCCCCGGGGGCGGCCACGCGGCTGGTGGCGACGATGGCCCACCCCCTCAACCGGGCCCGGGTCGACGAGCGGTTCGGGCGGGTCGTGGAGGGCTACGGGATCCTCCAGCCTCGTGTCACCGCCTTCCTCGGGTCGGGCGACATGAGCTTCTTCCAGCGTGTCGTCTTCCCGCCTGCCGGGATCGATCCCTATGCGGCCGCGGTCAGCGACCTATACCAGGACCTCTTCGGCGAGGGCTCCTATGCCGGCAAGGGGATATATGAGATCGACGCCTTCGAGGCGTCTCTGGAGGGTCGGATCCCGGAGAACACCCTGCTCAGCCACGACCTCTTCGAGGGTTGCTTCGCCAGGGCCGGCCTGGTCAGCAGCGTCGAGGTGTTCGAGGAGTTCCCGAGCCACTACGAGGTGGCGCTCTCGCGCCAGCACCGCTGGGCCCGCGGCGACTGGCAGCTCCTGCCGTGGATCCTGGGGCGGCGGGGACCGCTCCCCCCGGTTGCTCGACTGAAGATGGTAGACAACCTGCGCCGCAGCCTCAGCGCCCCGGCGGCGCTCCTCACGCTGATCGCGTCTTTCCTCGTGCCGGATGTGCCCGTGTGGCCTTGGACCGCATTCGTTCTCGTGGCCATGGGCCTTCCCGCGACGCTGCCCCTGCTCGAGCGGATGATCCCCCGCCGCACCACCACCCCGGGGGCAGTACGTCTGCGGCGCTGGGGAACGGATGCCGGGCGCGTCCTAGCACGAACTGCCCTACACGCCGTATTCCTTGCCCACCAGGCGGTGAGGTTCGCCCACGCCGTGGTGACGACGTTGTGGCGCCTGGTCATCTCGCGCCGAGGGCTGCTCAGCTGGGTGACGGCCGAGGAGGCCGGACGACAGCTCGGCCTCGATCGGGCAGGCTTCATCCGGCGCATGTCCCCTTCGATCGTGATGGGGCTGGCAACCACGACCGCGGCCGCTCTCCTCAAGCCGGAAGCATTGGTGGCTGCCGTGGCGTGGTCGGGCTCATGGGTGCTGGCTCCCCTCATCGCCCACCGTGTCAGCATCCCCCGCCCGATCCAGGTGTCGGTCCCGCCCACCGCCGCGGAACAGGCGACCATGCGGCTGACCGGCCGGCTCACCTGGAGATACTTCGACAGGTTCGTGAACGAGGAGGAGAACTGGCTGCCGCCGGACAACGTCCAGGAGAATCCTGCGGCGATAGCCCATCGCACCTCCCCGACCAACGTGGGGCTCTACCTGCTGGCGCTGCTGTCGGCCCGTGAGTTCGGCTGGATCGGTGTCGAAGAGACGGTGAGCAGGATCGAGGCAACCCTGTCGACCCTCGATCGACTCGAGCGGTTCGAGGGTCACTTCCTCAATTGGTACGACACGACATCGTGCGAGCCACTGCTGCCCCGATACGTGTCGACCGTCGACAGCGGGAACCTCGCCGGACACCTGCTGGCGGTCTCCCAGGGGTGTGCCCGCCTGCGCCGTCTCGAACCGGGCTCCGAGGTCGCAGCCGGGATCAGGGACGGAGCCCTCCTCATGGGGCAGGTCGCCGCCAACCTGCCTGTCAATCTGGACGTCGAAGTCGTCTCGCCCCGCGACCTCGACCGGGCGCTGGTCGAGTTCCTCAGCACCCTGAGCAGTCGGGAGACCGCAGGGGCAGAGGGTCTCGCCGAGGTCCTCGCAGAAGCCGAGGCCCTTGCAGACATCGCCCTGACCCTGGCCACGGTGGAGGGCGCCGAGGAGCTGGCGGTCTCCGGCGAAGAGCTCGTGGCGACGGTGCGGAGCCACCTCCGCGATCGTCACATCCTCGACGAGATCAAAGACCGGGAGCGTCTCTCCGATCGTCTCGCCGACCTGGCCGAGAGGACCGCCCGCCTCGTGGCGGCAATGGACTTTTCCGTCCTCATGGACCCCGACAACAAGCTGCTGTCGGTGGGCTACCGCGTCGGTGATGCTGCGCTGGATCAGAGCCACTATGACCTGCTCGCCTCCGAGGCCCGGCTTGCCAGCTTCGTGGGCATCGCCAAGGGTGATCTGCCCGCCAGCCATTGGTTCCGCCTCGGGCGGTCGATGACCCCGATGGGGGCCGACGGCGCCCTGATCTCGTGGTCGGGGTCGATGTTCGAGTACCTGATGCCGCTGCTGGTGATGCACTCCCCGCCCGAGACGATCCTCGACACCACCTACCGGGCGGTGGTGCGCCGCCAGATCGAGTACGGGAACGAACGTCGCATCCCGTGGGGGATCTCTGAGGCAGCCTATGCCGCCCGCGGCGTCGACCTCGTCTATCAATACCGGGCCTTCGGGGTGCCGGGGCTCGGGTTCGAGCGAGGTCTGAGCCAGGACCTGGTGGTCGCTCCCTACGCCACGATGCTGGCGGCGATGGTCGAGCCGCGCGATGCGGTGGCGAACCTGGCCCGCCTCGACGGCCTGGGAGCACTCGGCACCTATGGCTACTACGAGGCGCTCGACTTCACGCCGGCCCGCCTGCCCGACAACGGGGGACCCGTCCTCGTGCGAGCCCACATGGCACACCACCAGGCGATGTCGCTGGTCGCACTGGCCAATGTCATCTTCGCCGGGTTCGCCCGAACCCTGTTCCATGCCGACCCGTCGGTTCGGGCGACCGAGCTGCTGCTGCATGAGAGGGTCCCGCGCGATGTCGAGGTGGCACGACCGAGGGCCGAGGAGGTCGCCGAGGCGGCCCATCCCCTGGAGGAGGTGGAGGGTGTGGTGCGGCTCGTCTCGTCGCCGCACGGTCCCGTTGTGGCCACTCACCTCCTGTCCAATGGCCGACTCAGCACCGTGATCACCGCCGCCGGTTCCGGCTACAGCACGTGGGAGGGGCTCGCCGTGAACCGTTGGCGGGAGGATGCCACGCGCGACAACTTCGGCACCTACTTCTTCATCAGGGACGACAGCGGGCGAACCTGGTCTGCCGGCCACCAACCGACCCTGGCGGAGGCGGACTCCTACCAGGTGGCCTTCAGCGAGGACAAGGCCGAGATCCGACGTCGTGACGGCAATCTGACGACGGCGCTGACCGTCGTGGTGTCCGAGGAGGATGATGCCGAGGTCCGCCGGGTGAGTCTCACCAACCTGGGCTCGGGCGTCCGGGAGGTGGAGGTCACCTCCTACTCAGAGTTGGTCCTGGCGCCGCCCGGCGTCGACGCCGCTCACCCTGCGTTCTCCAACCTCTTCGTGCAGACCGAAGCGGTGGTCGGCCACGACGCGTTGCTCGCCACCCGCAGGCCGCGCTCGGCCGAGGAGGAGACGGTGTGGGTCGGCCACGTCCTCGCCGTGACCGGCGACGTCGTGGGAGGAGTCCAGTACGAGACGGATCGGGCGCGTTTTCTGGGCCGGGGAAACGAGGTCCACCGCGCCGCGGCGATCGATCGCCCGCTGTCGAACTCGGTGGGCCGGGTGCTCGATCCCATCTTCAGCCTGCGTAGGAAGGTGCGGATCCAGCCGGGAGCCACCGCGCACCTCGACTTCACGACCGTGGTGGCCCCCACGCGGGGCGAGACCCTCGACCTGATCGACAAGTGCTCCGATCCGGCCACCTTCGAGCGAAGCTCTACGCTGGCCTGGACGGGCGCCCAGGTTCGCCTCCATCACCTGCGTATCACCCCCGACCAGGCCCACGTGTTCCAGCAGCTCGCCGGTGCCCTCATCTACTCCGACCCGGCGCTGCGAACCCCACCGGGTCAGACGGACACTCACTCTGTCCGTCGGGAGCTCTTGTGGCGCCATGGCATCTCCGGTGACCTCCCCATGGTCCTGGTCCGCATCGACCAGCCCGAAGAGCGCGGATTGGTTCGCGACCTCCTCCGGGCTCTCGAGTACTGGCGGATGAAAGGGCTGCTGGCCGACCTCGTCATCATCAACGAGAAGCCGGACTCGTACGCCCAGGACCTCCACTCGGCCATCGAAGAGCTGATGCGGGAGAGGGGTTACCGGGCCGGCCAAGAGCTCGACGGCCGGGTCTTCGTCCTCAATGGCTCGCTGCTCACTCCCGACGATCGGCAGACTCTTCAGTCGGCGGCACGGGCGGTGCTCCTGAGTCACCATGGGACCCTCGCCGAGCAGCTCGCCCGCCGACCCGCTCAGGCGCCGTCCCCGACACCCCGCCCGAGGCCGCCTCGCGCTGATCGGGCCGAGCGTCGGCTGCCGCGGCCGGACCGCGAGTTTCACAACGGCCTCGGCGGCTTCGACGCCGACGGGACGGAGTACGTGGTGACACTGGGAGAAGGCCAATGGACACCGAACCCGTGGGTCAACGTCGTCGCCAACCCCAACATTGGATTCTGCGTCTCGGAGTCGGGGTCCGCCTACAGCTGGGCAGCGAACAGCCGGGAAAACCACCTGACCCCCTGGTCGAACGATCCGGTCTCCGACCGTTCCGGCGAAGTGCTCTACGTGCGAGACGAGGAGAGCGGGGAGGTCTGGGGACCAACCGCACTACCCATCCGGGATCATGCCTCGACCTACCTTGCCCGCCACGGTCCCGGGTACTCCGAGTTCGAGCATGAATCGCGGGGGATCGCCCTCCACCTCCACCAGACCGTTCCGCTGGAGGATCCCGTCAAGATCTCACGATTGCGGATTCGCAACCTGAGCGGCCGCCGTCGCCGACTCTCGGTCACGGCATACGTGGAGTGGGTGCTCGGGACCACCCGATCCTCCTCGCCCATCCAGATCATCACCGAGCGCGACGGCGCAACCGGAGCGATGCTGGCGCGCAACCCCTCAAACGTCGACTTCGGGACCCGGGTCGCCTTCGCCGACCTGGGGCCGGGCGAGGTCAGCGCCACCGGCGATCGGGCCGAATTCCTCGGCCGGCACGGCAGCGTCGACGACCCGGCCGCACTGAAGAGAACCGGGAGCCTGTCGGGCACCGTCGGAGTCGGCTTCGACCCCTGCGCGGCCATTCAGCGCCGGCTGGTCCTGGCCCCAAACGAGGAAGCCGAACTGATCTTCCTCCTCGGCCAGGGCGAAGACGCGGACCATACGCGCACCCTGGTGGAGCGTTACCGCCGGACCGACCTGGAGGTGGTGAAGTCCGAGGTGGCCGCGCAGTGGGATGACATCCTCGGCACCATCCGGGTGAGGACCCCCGAGCGTTCCTTCGACCTGATGATCAACCAGTGGCTGCTCTACCAGACGCTCGCCTGCCGGGTGCTGGCCCGCACCGCCTTCTATCAATCAGGGGGCGCCTTCGGCTTTCGCGATCAGCTGCAGGATGTCATGGCGCTGGTCGTGCCGATGCGCAGCATCACCAGGGAGCACCTGGTGCGTGCCGCCGGTCAACAGTTCGAAGAGGGCGACGTCCTCCATTGGTGGCATGCCCCATCGGGAAAGGGTGTTCGAACCCGCATCTCCGATGACTACCTGTGGCTTCCCTACGCCGTTGCGCACTATGTCGACGTGACCGGAGACCAGGGCCTGCTCGACGAGATGGTTCCCTATCTGGTCGGGGCAGAGCTCGCTCCCGACCAGGACGAGATCTATCTCGCCCCTGAATCGTCCCGTACCGAGGGGACGATGTTTGACCACTGCCGCCGTGCCCTTGAACGGGCCCTATCACGGCTGGGGAGCCACGGCCTACCCCTGATCGGCACCGGCGACTGGAACGACGGGTTCAACAGAGTTGGTCGCGAGGGGCGGGGAGAGAGCGTGTGGCTCGGATGGTTCCTGGAAGCGAACCTGACGCGTTTCGCCGACATCGCCGACGGACTGGGAAAGGACGAGTTGGCCGCTGACTGGCGCCAAGCGGCGTTTCGTCTCCGGGCGAGCCTCGAAGCCTCGGCATGGGATGGCGACTGGTACCGCCGCGCATACTTCGACGACGGGACACCGCTCGGCTCATCGGTCAATCCGGAGTGCCGGGTCGACTCGATCGCGCAGTCCTGGTCGGTCATCCACGGGGGCGCCCCGAGACAGCGGGCGCAGCGGGCGATGGACTCGGTGGAGGAGTACCTGATCCGCCGGGGCGACGGACTCGTGCTTCTCTTCACCCCACCGTTCGACGATTGGGACGTGGACCCCGGCTACATCAAGGGATATCTGCCCGGCGTTCGGGAGAACGGTGGTCAATACACCCACGCCGCGATTTGGTGCGTCATCGCCTTTGCCACCCTCGGTGACGGCGATCGGGCGGGGGAGCTGTTCGGCCTGCTCAACCCGATCAACCTCACCACCACCAGGGCCGGCATCCACCGCTACCGGGTCGAGCCCTATGTGGCCGCGGCGGACGTGTACTCGGAGGCCCCCCACGTGGGCCGAGGAGGCTGGACCTGGTACACTGGCTCGGCTGGCTGGATGTACCGCGCCGGTGTGGAATGGATCCTCGGCTTCCGCCTGCGTGGAGACCACCTTCGTGTCGAACCGTGCATCCCGCGCGCCTGGAGAGGCTTCGAGATCGATTTCCGCTACCACTCCTCCCGCTACGAGATACGGGTGGATAACCCCAACGGCGTCGCCACAGGTGTCGTGGAGCTGACCCTGGATGGCATCGACCTGCCTCCCGACTCGGAACTGACACTGGTCGACGACGGCTCCATACATCAGGTGCGGGTGACCCTGGGCTGAACCGGCTCACGGCCACGCCGCCCACGGTTGCCATGGTGCGCGCCCCATGGCGACAAGGACCGCGCGTCTTCGTTGACACAAATCTGACGGGCCTCGCCCACCGATTCGCTGAGGACGACGAGCGGATCATCTACGTCGGGCACCCGGCCTGGACCTTCAACCAAGAACAAGGGCTACGCCTGGTCCAGGAGACCGAGGCGCTCGGCGGTGACGATCGCCTCAGCGCGGCTCGAGACGCCGAGGCGTGTGTACAGATCGTGGAGGCGACGGAACATGGCCCGCTCTGAGTAGCCCGCCTCATCGGCGAGACGGGTGACCGTGGTGCCGGCGGCGAGGGCGCTCAGCCAGTCGATCTCCTCGGCATCGATCTCGGGCCGGGGGGCGTGGGCATCGGGCCACTCGGCGGCGAGCGCCGAGACCGTCTCGGTCGGAAGACGGAGCTCGCCGTTGAGGGCCCCAGCAACGGCTGAGACGATGTCGAGAGGCTCGGCAGCCCAATCGACGACGCCGGCGACGCCGTGAGCGAGGGCATGAGCGACGCTGGCTGGGCTCGGGTCGGGAAGCAGGGCCAGCACGACATGTGAGGACGCCAGGTCGGAGATCAGGTCACAGTCCTCGGGTCCCCGCATCGTGACCACCGCCACTCGGGCATCGGCCGCGTCATCGGTGACGGTGTAGCCCGCCTCGGTGAGTGCACCCGTGAGGCCGCGTCGAAACGCTCGTGCCGGTTCGAGTATGACGACGCTCGTGCTCATCGGGCGCGTCAGCGTACCGGCCTCCGAGACGGCACGCTCCCGACACGCGAGTGGCATGGCTCGGCCACGGTCCCGGATCACCGGCGGCGGTGGTCGGGGCCCCGTGAGGGGTCCCTTCGGGGTGGTTCGGACGTCGCCGAAGTGGGGCGACAGTGTGGCGCATCTGCGCCAGCGCATGGCCGGGACAGGCGTGGTCGTCTTGGAGTACACATTGTGGGAAATGGGGACCGCGTCCCCAGCCACCGTCGCCCCCGTCGGGTGGGCGACCGAGAGAGGAAGACGAATGGCGACTGCCAAGAAGCCCGCTGCCAAGAAGCCGGCGGCCAAGAAGACGAGCACGGCCAGGAAGTCAGGCGGCGCCAAGAAGCGCTGACGGTTCCAGCTGTAGGTGGTGGGGAGGGCGTATCGTCCTCCCCACCATCGCGTCCGGGATCAGGTGGCGCGGGCCGCCCGCTTCTCGAACGCCTCGGCACCGCGCATGATGCGGTCCGGGAGCGCCATGATCTTGTCCTGGAACTCCCTCGCCTTGGAGGTGAGACCGGTGAGCTGCTCGATCTTCCAGTCCCGCACCAGCGGCATGATCACCCGGTCGTGGTGGATGCGCAGGTTGTAGACCCCGGCCTTGGCCATGTCGACAGCCCGTCGCAGATAGCCGGGGATGCCGATCCCCGGCATGGTGAAGGTCGAGAAGACGCGGTAGATCGGCTCCAGCATCGTGGACGGGCTCGCATCCAGCATCGCCTGAGTGACCCCGCGGTAGAACATGAAGTGATGGTTTTCGTCGGTGGCGATGCGGGCCATGATCTCGTAAGCCGTCTGGTCGTCGGCGAGCTTGCCGGCATTGCGGTGGCTGACCCGCGTTGCCAGCTCCTGCGCCGACGTGTAGGCCATCAGCGCCGCCGGGTCCTGGTACGGAAGGTCGTAGCCGGTCTCCATGGTGGACATCCGGTCGTCTTCCAGCGCCCGCGGATCACAGTTGCGCGAGGTGAGCAGGTAGGAGCGCAGGGCGATGGCGTGCTGGCCCTCTTCGGCCGTCCACAGGTGGTTCCAGCGTGACAGTGCCGAGTCCTTCGGTACCCGCGAGGCGATGAGCTCGTGGTAGTAGGGGAGGTTGTCCTCGGTCAGGAGGTTGAGGACGAGGGCGGTGCGTACCTCGGGGGACAGGCTGGCGTGGGACTCTTCCCAGGGCTCGTCGCGGAAGTTGCGGCCCTGCTCCCACGGGACGAAGTCGTGGGCGTACCAGTGTTCGCGGCGGGAACGGTGCTCGGCGGTGAGTCGCTCCACCTCGTCGTCGACGGCGGCCACCAGCTCGAACTGTTCGTCGATGCTCATGGTGCCCTCGCGCGGTTGGTCCTCGATCCGTCGTCACCACAATAGCCGCTGCAGGATGTGGGAGGATGCAGTCCGTGCCCACACCACCCATCCGTACGGCCGTGATCCCTTGCGCCGGTGAGGGTACCCGCATGCGCCCCGCCACCCGAGCGGTCCCCAAGCCACTCCTCCCGGTGATCGACAAGCCGGTCATCCAATACGTCGTGGAGGAAGCGGTCGCCGCCGGCATCGACCGGGTGATCCTGGTGGTCGACGAGCGATCGGGCGACCCCGTCATCGCCCACTTCGTGGGGCCGCCCGCCCTCGAGGGCATGAAGCACGTCGAGTTCGTGGCGGTCGAGCAGCCCAAGCCGGCGGGTCTCGGGGATGCCGTGCTCCAGGCACGGCGCGCTGTCGGTGACGAGGCGTTCCTCTGCATGGTGTCGGACCGGTTCCCGGTTCCCGGTCGCTGGTTCGCCGACCGGATGGTGGCTGCCTACGACGGCCGGCCCGTGGTGGCCGTCGAACGGGTCGGGCAGGATGTCGCAGACCGGTATGGGTTCGTGTCGATCGGGGGACCCGCGACCGACGGCGTGGTGGAGGTCACCGGAGCCGTGGAGAAGCCGGGAATCGGGAAGGCACCCTCCGAGTTCGCCCTGCTGGGACGCTACGTCTTCGGCCCCGATATCTTCGATGAGCTCGGATCCTTGCCCCCCGGGTATGGCGACGAGATCCAACTCACCGACGCCATCGACCGGGTGGCCCGGCGGGGCGGGGCCGTCGGGCTGCTGGTGGATCACGTCCTTCTCGACGTCGGTCTGCCAGCAGGACTGCTCGAGGCCACCGCTGCCGTCGGCCTCGCCCGCCCCGACCTCGCTCCCGAGTTCATCGCGGCGATGCGCCGGATGCTCGACGGGTAGCGTTGTTTCCATGGACGAAGTGGTACGCACCCCCGACGACCGGTTCGCCGACCTACCCGACTTCCCGTTCGAGCCGCACTACGCAGAGGCCGATGGACTCCGACTCGCCTACCTGGACGAGGGGGAGGGCCCGGCAGTCGTGTTCTTCCACGGGGAGCCCACCTGGTCGTTCCTGTGGAGGAAGCTCGTCCCCCCGGTAGTCGCCGCGGGCTTCCGTGCGATCGCCCCGGACTACGCCGGCTTCGGACGCTCCGACAAGCCCACCGACATCGGCTGGTACACCTACGACCGCCACACTCGCCTCATGGAGTCACTGCTCGGCGGGCTCGGCGTCGCCGACGCGGCCGCGGTGGTCCACGACTGGGGAGGCCCCATCGGGCTCCGGGTTGCGGTGGAGGCTCCCGGGATGTTCTCACGGCTGGTCATCATGGAGACGGCTCCGGTCACCGGCCATCAGCGGATGACGGACGACTGGCTCCGGTTTCGGTTTTTCGTCGCCAAGACCGAGGACCTCCCGATCGGGTTCCTGGTGCGCGGCGGCTGCTTCAACGACCCCGGTGACGCGGTCATCGGGGCCTACGACGCCCCGTTCCCGAACCCGGAGTCGAAGGCGGGAGCCCGGGCCTTCCCGGCAATCCTGCCCACCGAGCCGGATGCCCCCGGCGCGGCCGCGGGTCGGGCCGTCATGGAAGCGCTGGTCGCCCACCCGCTTCCCGGCATCGTCATTTGGGCGGGGAACGACCCGATCCTGCCCGAAGCGTTGGGCCGCAAGCTGGCGGGCGCCCTCGGCTACGACGAACCAACGATCGTCCCCGAGGCCGGGCACTTCCTCCAGGAGGACGCTGGTCCCACGCTCGGCGGCATGGTCGCCGAGTGGCTGGCGGCGACCACCTAGGCTCGGTCCGTGCACGACCGGCTGCTCATCGACTGGTGGTTCGGTGGCTGAGAGCGCGGCATCGTTCTGGTTGGAGCGCCTCGGTCCGATGCGCCTGCGGCCGCCACTGGCCGGGCCGCTCGAGGTCGACGTCTGCATCGTGGGAGCCGGCTACACCGGACTGTGGACCGCCTACTACCTCCTCGAGGCTGCACCGGCATTGAACGTGGCGGTACTGGAGCGCCGACACGTCGGTTTCGGCGCCTCGGGCCGCAACGGGGGCTGGGTGTCGGCCAAGGTCGCCGGATTGGACCGGTTGTTCAAGCACGCCGAGACGAGGGGTCCCGCCCTCGACATGCAGATGGCGATGAACCAGACCGTCACCGAGGTGGGGGAGGTCGTGGCTCGGGAGTCGATCGACTGCGGGTTCGTCCACGGCGGGACGCTGCTGGCGGCGACCACCCCGGCTCAGGTCGGGCATCTCCGCGACTACGTCGTCTCCAAGCATGCCGTCGGGTTCACCGAGGAGGACCACCGCTGGCTCGGACCCGAGGAGGCAGCCTCCCGGATCCGCCCGGGCGCTCTCTACGGAGCCGCTTTCACGCCCCACTGTGCAGCCGTCGATCCTGCCCGGCTCGTTGTCGGACTGGCTGAGGCGGTGGAGCGGCGAGGCGGGGTCATCTACGAGGAGACTGAGGCGACCGTCAGTGGGGGACGGGTCTCGGTGGGGGGCGAGCCGGTCACCACTCATGCCGTGGTCGATGCCCGGGAGGCCTACCGGCTGCTCGACCGTGCCGAGCGACGGGCGATGATCCCGGTGTACTCGCTCATGGTGATGACCGAGCCGCTGGGTGACGATCGGTGGGCCGAGATCGGTCTGGAGGGGCGCGAGACGTTTTCAGACGGTCGCTTGATGATCGTGTACGGGCAGCGCACTGACGACGGGCGGATCGCCTTCGGAGGCCGGGGCGCCCCGTATCACTTCGGCTCCAGCATTCGCCCCGAATTCGACCGTGACGAGGCCACCTTCGCCATGCTCAGGCGCACCCTGGAGGCCTTCTTCCCTGCGATGGCCGGAGCCCGCTACGAGGGAGCCTGGGGAGGGCCGCTCGGCATCCCCCGCGACTGGAGGCCCTCGGTGACCTTCGACCCCGACACCGGGCTCGCCCGGGCAGGCGGCTACGTCGGCCAGGGTGTGGCAGCGGCGAATCTGGCGGGGCGGACCCTGACCGACCTGATCCTCGAGCGCCACAGCCCGTTGCTCGACTTCCCATGGGTCGGTCACCGTTCCCGGGCCTGGGAGCCCGAACCCTTGCGATGGATTGGCGTCAACCTGGGGCGGAAGCTCACCGAGTCGATCGACGCCGCCGAGGACCGGGAGAGTACCCCCCGATTCCGTCGGTGGCTGCTAGGCCGTCTCCCCGTCGGCTGAGGATCAGCGTGGCGTCCCTGCCACCCGGAGGCTCCGCACCCCTCGAAACACGAGGCTCGGGGTGCGCTCCGGCTCGGGATCGAGTGCCTCGAGGGACGAGAACCGCATCGCCAGGGCACGCAAGGCCTCCTCGAGTTCGACCCGGGCGAGCGCCGAGCCCAGGCAAAAGTGCGTCCCCAGACCGAACGAGATGTGCGGGTTGGGGTCACGGTTCAGGTGAACGGTGTCGGGGTCGCTGAAGACGGCCTCATCACGGTTCGCCGAACCGAAGAGCAGACCCACCTTGTCGCCCGGCTCCAAGGGGATACCGGACCACTCGATCGGTTCCAGCACCCAGCGTTCGAACATCTGTAGCGGGGCGTCGAACCGCAGGAGCTCGTCGGCGCCGCCGTCCACCCGGTCCGGATCGTCCACGAGGGCGCCGAAGGCCCCGTGGTGGCGGGTGAAGGTGAGCACCGAGTTTCCGATGCCGTGGACCGTCGCCTCGTGTCCTGCGTTGAGGATCAGGATGCACGACGCGACCAGATCGTCGTCGGGGAGCGGGTCGTCGCTGTGGACCAGCTCCGAGATCAGATCGTTGCCGGGTTCGCTGCGACGCCGTTCGATCAGGTCACGCAGGTAGTCGGCGAACTCACCGACCGCGTGTTCTGCCCGCTGCTGCTCGGCGTCGGTGGCCGCAATGTCGAACACCCGCACGATGGCGTGGGACCAGTCGAGGAGCCGCCGGTGATCGGTGTCGGGCACCCCCATCATGTCGGCGATGACCGAGATCGGCATCGGCGTGGCGTAGTCGGCGATGACGTCGAAGCCGTCCCCGAGGCGGTCGAGGAGGCGCTGGGCAAGGGAGCGGATGTCGGAGCGCTGCACCTCGGCCCGACGGCGGGTGAATGCCCGGTTCACCGACCCCCGGATGCGTGTGTGTTCGGGAGGCTCGAGGTCGATGAACGAGCCCCGGATGAGCCGCGTCCACTGGGGGAGGTGGGCCGGGTAGGTGCGGTGGTCGACCTGATCGGCGGGCAGGACGTGGCGAATGTCACGGCCGAAGGCACGACTGCGCAGGATGCCGGTCACATCGGCATGGCGGCTGAAGAAGGTCAGGCCCCACGTCTCGTCGAAGAACGGCCCGTGGGTGCGAAGCCTGGCATACGTCGGGTACGGATTTCTGACGAACTCTGGGTCGTAGGCGTCGAACACGCCTCAGGGTACCGGCTCGATGCCGACCCGGTCAGGCGGCGGTCTCGACGAGGATGCAGGCGTCGACGATGGCGTCGAACGCGTGCTCGTCGAGGTATCGGCGCACCGCGTCGTCGGCGGCCCCGGGCTGGACCCATACCGTCGTGTACCCGAGTTGGCGGCACTCGTCGAGGATGGCGAGGGTGACCACGGGTGGGACGACGAAGACCACGATGTCCGGAGGCTCGGGGAGGTCGGCCACCGTCGGATACGCCGGGTCGTCGGCGACTGTCGGTGCCGTCGGGTGGACGGCCATCACCTGAAAGCCCTTCGCCCGCAGATCGCGGTAGGCCCGTCCGCCCCACTTCCCGGGGCTGTCGGACGCACCCACCACGGCGACACAGGTGGTCGCCGGGTCGGTCAGGAGAGACATGATCGTGTCCATGGTTTTGCGACGCGGGGTCAGTTGCCGCACGCTGCACGGTACTCCGCTATGCGACGCCGTCGAACCGTTCTCATGGTCGCCAATGGCGGGGTTGCCGACTGAGGCCGGCGAGGACGATAACGCCGACGACCGCGCCGGCGAGTACCCATGTCGTCGGGAAGGGCCGCCCCCCGATGTCGAGGGCGAACGGCCCCTCCAACCCGAACCGGTGCAGCACGGCCGCGACGACGGGGCCGCCGAGGAGAGCGGCGATCGTCGCCGCCCCGCGCATCCGTCCGGGAACTACGCCCAGCTGGACGGCCGTGACGGCGGTCGCCGTCGCCAGGAGGACGCCCATGCCAAGCCAGGCCAGACCGGCGAGGGCCACCTCGATGACCAGCCACGGCATCGGGATCAGCCCTTGTCCTGCTTGGCCTTCGCCTTGGCCGCCTTCTTCTGCTCGCGGAGCACGAACACCTTCTCGAACTCGTCGACGTCGGCGATCGAAGGCCAGTCCGCGGCCTCGGTCTCCCAGCCGGGGGGTCCTTCGCCGAGCCGCTTGCCGACGACGCCCACGAATATGCGAGCCTTTGCCTTCCCGAACCCGGGCAGCGCCTCGAGCCGACGGCGCAGCGCTGCCCCGTCTTCGGCCTCGGTCCAGATGCGGCTGGTCTCCCCGCCGTACTCGTCGACGACGATCTGGCATAGATCGCGCGCCCGCTCCGCCATCGCCTTCGGGAACCGATGCAGCGCCGGTGGCCCGACGAAGGCGGCTTCGAGGTCGGCTTCATCCATGGCCGCGATGGTGGCGGCGTCGAGGTCGCCACCGGTGCGCACCTGCAGGAGGTAGGGGGAGTAGAAGGCGCGCTCCATGGGGAACTGCTGGTCGAGCAACATCCCGATCACCAGCGCGGTCGGGTTGCTCGCCAGGAGCCGGTTGGCGTCGGCATCCTCGGTGAACGGCAGGGCGTCGGGCATCCGTGACCTCCGGCAGTGGGGCCGCCAACGCTAGTGCCGGTCGGTTGGTGCCTCGTCTCGCCCGAGGCGCCAGCCACCTCTCATGCCGAAGAGGCGACCCTTGGAGCCGAGAGGGCGCCGCACGCTGAGGTCGACGACGGGCGTGGTGGGGAGAGGGCGGGCATCGATTCCCCGGGGGAGGACGAGCTCGGTCACACCCTCGTCGGCGGCAGCGCAGGCAGCATCGGTGATGATCGGTGCCACCGGGCGGCTCGGGTGGTCGGTGAGGATGCTGTGGACCGCGATCGCGTTGGCAAAGCGTGCGCCGTAGAGGACCGCAGTGGTGCCGTGTGGACCGTCCTGGCGCCACATCCGCAGTCGGCCAGCATCGAGGAGTCGGTGCGTCGCTTGCCGGTGAAAGACGGCGAGTGCCGGATGGGCGAGAGGCGGTGCCTGCGGCCCGGAGGTGAGGGTTGCCATGATGTCCAGCGTCTCTTCGAGGTCGAGGGGGCGAGACACCAGGCGTCTCGATTCGCCTCCCGGGGAACCGGCGGGCACGGCGTCGTCGGTGCGGAGGGCGCTGGCTGCCGAGCCGTGAACGTCACGGCGGTCCGCCCGGCGTCGAAACAGGAGGGTGGCGAGGGCGCCGTCGGCGGCGAGCGCGGTCAGATCGACCACATCCCACCGGGGGTCGCGGGTGGTCGCATCCCACAGCGTCGAGGCGAGCGTCGTCGGATGGGTCGGGTCGACGAGGATGTCGAGACCACGGCCGCCGGCGATACCGGCGCCCATCATGCGCAGCGAGCTCACGGCGACGCCGAGCCGCCGCCGATGATCGACAAAGCAGGGGGCGGCACCGACCAGCTCCCCGGTGTTGGCGTCGCGAGCGGTGATGAGTTGGAGGTCGGCATCGCTGCCGATGGTGTCGACCCAGGCGCTCAGCCAGGGCCACGACAGGAACGGGGAGGGACTCGCCGATCGTGCGAGCAGTGGATCCCACTCGGCTCGCAGCGACGCAAAGCCACGCCGATCGACCGATTCCACCACCGGGGCGTGGTGGCGAGCCGATGTCATCGTGGGCTCGGCACGGAGGCGGGAGCGCGGTCGTGGGACCCGTGGTGGGGCATAGGAGGAAGGTTTCGGACACTCGATCACCGGACTTGAGGCGGGGCTGCGCCGGCCGAACGGGGACGGGTTAGCCTTGCGGCGCTCCACCGTGGCGCGGAGGTGTGATGGACGACATCGGCATGCTGGAATCCCTTCTCGACGTCCAGGGTGTGGACTCTGAGATCGACCGCCTCCTCGCCCGTCGCTCCAGCCTCCCCATCCTGGAGGAGTTTCGGCAGGCTCACGGGGAGCTCCAGCGGTTCGAGAGGGATCTCGCCGAGCAGAGCACCCACGCCCGGGAGACCCGGCTCGCTCTCGACCGTGCCGAAGGCGAGATGCTCCTCGACGAGGAGAAGGCGGCGAAGGAGGAGCATCGCCTGTTCGCCGGAGGGCTGACGGCGCGTGAGGCCACGCACATGCGCGACGAGGTGGCCATGCTGCGTAAGCGGGTGTCCGACCGGGAGGACGAGGTCATCGAGCTGATGGAGCTGCGCGAGCAGTACGACCAGCGAGTGGCCGAACTCGAAGCGCAGCGGGTGGATGCCGCGGCGACCAAGGCGCGGCTCGACGAGGAGATCCGGGCCGAGTGGGCGGCGATCGACGGTCAGGTGGCGACGCTGCGTGGCCAGCGCGAGGGGCTCGCATCCAAGGTGGATCCCGATCTCATGCAGTTGTACGACGCCATCCGGCCGGGCAAGGATGGCGTGGCGGCGGCCGTGCTCGCCGACCGGGTCTGTGGTGGATGTCACCTGGCCCTGTCGGCGGCCGAGGAGTCCCAGGCCCTGAAGGCGCAGCCCCCCAGATGCCTCCACTGTCGACGCATCCTCGTCCCCCGATGAGCGCTGCATTCACGCTGAACTGCGACGGGGCGTCGCGGGGCAATCCAGGACAAGCGGCCCTCGGTGTCTCCCTACTCGATCCGCAGGGAGAGCCGGTTACCGAGTTCGGCCGGACCCTCGGCGTGACGACCAACAACGTCGCCGAGTACGAGGCGCTCATCGCCGGCCTCGAGGCGGCACTCGAGCACGGCGCCGTGCCCCTGGAGGTCCGCCTCGATAGCCTGCTCCTCGTCCGACAGGTGCTGGGGGAGTTCAAGGTGAAGGCGCCCGGTCTCAAGCCCCTGCATCGGCGCGCCGTCCATCTGCTCGCCGCGCTCCGCGAGGTGCGGGTGACCCATGTGCGGCGCGAGCACAACACCCGCGCCGACGCCCTCGCCAACGAGGCGCTGGACGGGGACCGCTGATGTTGTTCTGGCAGCTCGGAGGAACCGTTTTCATCGCCCGATACGTCTTCAAGGACGCCGCCATGGATCTGCGTTGGCTCATGCTCGGCGCCCTGCTCTCTGACCTGATCGACAAGCCGATCGGATCGGTGCTGTTCGCCGGTACCTTCGACAGTCACCGGCTCTGGGGGCACACCCTGCTGTTCCCGGTCGTCATGCTGGCCGCGGCCATGCTGGCATTCCGTCGAGGATCGGCCGCCCGCAAGAACGCCCTCGCCGTGGTGCTCGGGGTCTTCATCCACCTGCTGCTCGGCGGTGCCTGGCTCCGGCACGAGGGCTTTCTGTGGCCGCTCTTCGGACTCGACTTCCCGCGGATGGCGAATCACCAGCTCGGCGATCTGGTGCGTTCGATGATCACCAACCCGATGGTGATCGCCGGTGAGGTGTTGGGGCTCACCTATCTGGTGCTGCTGTGGTGGCGCTACCTGCGCGAACCTGGTGGCGTCGCCCGGTTCATGCGTCGGGGCCGGATTCCGTTGCCTTAGGCGTCGACTGGCGCGTGCTGCGCAGCATGCGGACCGCGATGAGCACCAGCACGACGGCAAAGAGTCGCCGCAACACGAGACCGTCGAGCCCCAGGGCCGTCCACGCACCGAGTACGCCGCCGCCCAGCCCTCCGAGGGCGAGCCACATCGCCAGGGTGAAGTCGACCCGCCCAGCGCGGGCATGGACCGCCGTGGCGACGATCGCGGTGGGCACGATGACGACCAGCGAGGTGCCCTGAGCGGTGTGCTGGGCGACGGCGAGCAGGACCACCATCCCGGGGACCATGACGATGCCGCCGCCCACGCCCAGGGCGGCGCCGATGACGCCGGCGAGGAGCCCGATGGTGACGAGGGTGAGGACCGTCATGACCCCAGCCCCAGGCGGGCAGCAGCGATCAGGGCGAGTACGACGAAGGACCGGGCCAGCCAGGTGGCGGGGATCCGGGAGATGGCGCGGGCACCGACGACTGCGCCGATGAGCGAACCCGAGAGCAGCCAGACGGTGTGGCTCCACTCCACTTCCCCACTGGCAGCGAACGGAACGGCGGCTGCGGCGGCCACCAGGACGATCGCCGCCATCGACGTGGCATGCGCCCGATGCTGAGGGAGCGACAGAAAGAGGACCAGGCCGGGAACCATGACCAGACCCCCACCGATGCCGAACATCCCGCTGAAGAAGCCAGCGGCCATCCCGAGCAGGACGGCGACGAAAGGACGGGGCATTGGGCGTGAGGCTACCGCCCCCGCCACCCGAGCCGCCAGCGGGCGCTTCGGTCAGCTGGTAGCTGGTAGCCGGTAGCCGGTAGCCTGCTCGAATGCGCCTTGCCTTCAGTCCCTCCGCACCTGGCGCCGATGCCGCCACCCTGGTCGATCTCTGCGTCGAGGCGGAGGCACTCGGCTTCGAGGAGGCGTGGCTCGCCGAGGTCGCCGGCCCGGAGTCGTTCGCCCTCGCCGGGGCGATCGCTGCAGCGACCATCACTATGGCGCTCGGGGTCGCCGTAGTCCCTGCCTCGACCCGGACCCCGGCGCTGCTGGCGATGGGGGCGGGGACGATCAGCCAGGTGCTGCGCGGCCGCGAGTTCTGCCTCGGTGTCGGCTCGTCGTCCCAGGTGATCGTCGAGACCTGGCACGGGGCGCCATTCGCGCCCCCGCTCGCCCGGGTGCGAGAGACGGTGGAAGCGACGCGGGCGCTCCTCGGAGGGGAGCGCTCCTATGCCGGCACCCTGGTCCGCGCCGACCGGTTCACGCTCACCTCGCCGCCGGTCGGCCCGGTCCGGCTGTTCGTCGGTGCGCTCGGTCCGCGGATGCTGCGCCTCGCCGGTGCCGTCGGGGACGGCGTGTGCCTCAATCTCATGCCCCCCGAGGTGGTGCCCCGGCAGCTCGCCGAGATCCGGCGGGGAGCCGAGGAAGCCGGCAGGGATCTACCCGAGCACTTCCGGGTGATGGCGCGGTTCCACACCGTGATCACCGACGATCGAATCGCCGGTCGGGAGGCGATTCGGATGGGCTTTGGTCCCTACTTCGCACAGCCCGTGTACAACCGCTTCCTCGCCTGGTGCGGCCATCCGGATGCGGCGGACGCCATCGCGGCGGCGTTCACCGCCGGCGATCGGGCCGGTGTCGCGGCCGCGCTCACCGACCAGGTCGTCGACGGCGTGGCCATCGTCGGATCGCCCGACGAGGTCTCCGCCCGCCTCGATGAGTACTCCGTTGCCGGCGTCGACGTCGGTGCGATCAACCTGCTCGGGTCGCCGGAAGCGGTGACCGACGGCCTGAGGGCCCTGTCGGGCCGCTAGGGGGTGCGCGAATAGGCTCGCCCCGGGATCAGGTTTCGGCTTGCCACAAGCCGAAACCTGATGAAGCCAGCGACCTATTCGCGCACCCCCTTAGAGCGCTCGGAGTCGGGGGACGACCTCGGACCCGAGCATGCGAATGGTCGCCTCCTGGTCGAGTGAGGCGATCTGGAAGGCCACGGTGTCGGCGTGGAGGTCCTCCACCAGCGGTCGGTAGATCTCGGTGATGGCGTCGGCGTCGGCGCCGATCGAGTATCGACCCAGAACCTCTTCGCGGGGCATCGCATCGGCGCGTTCCCGCAGGTCCTGGGGGTCGACCGCCTCCAGCCTGCCCGGCGCCCTGAGCCCTCGCCACGAGGTGAGTGCCTGCCAGGCCTCCTCTTCATCGGCGGCATGGAGGGACCAGCGGGTCGCCAGCAGGTGCGGCTTTGGCCGGCCCGCTTCGGCAGCGGCGGCGGCTGCCGGATCGACCACGTTCTCGATGGTCTCGGCAGCGACCTTGCACGACGCGATGATCCCGTCGGCCAGCTCGGCGGCGAGCTGCGCCGACTTCGGTCCGCCCGCCGCCAAGAGGATCGGTAGGTAGCGGTTCGGGGGGCTGTACAGCTTGGCCCGGTCGGTGCGGTAGTACTCGCCGTCGAAGGTGAGCTTCTCCCCGTCGAGGAGGCGTCGCATGATCTGGAGCGCTTCGCGCATCCGGGCGGCACGCTCCTTGTAGGCAGGGAAGTCGTATCCGAGGGGGCCCTCGTTGATGTTCTCGCCGGTGCCGACCCCGAGGTCGAAGCGGCCGTTGGAGAGGCGGTCGAGGGTCGCTGCGGCCTGGGCGACGATGGCCGGGTGGAATCGAAACAGCGGAGTCGTGACTCCGGTGACGATGCGGATCCGCTCCGTCGCCTGAGCCATGGCGCCGATCGTGGAGAAAGCGAACCCCGACGCCGAGTGGTCGTCGACCCACGGATGGAAGTGCTCCGACACCACCACGCCGTCGAACCCGGCTTCCTCGGCGACCACGGCGTGGCGCACCAGTTCCTCGGGGTGCCACTGCTCGTGTCCGCAGAAGTAGTAGAAGCTGGTCACCGGCACTCCTCGCTCGTGTCCCGGCCCTCATCATCGCGTAGTCTCACACGATGCCGTTTGGAGCCAGCGGGCGACCGGCGGTGCAGTGGAGGACAGAAGGGAGAACTGCACATGCAGACATGGCAGAAGTATGCCGCCGAGGCCTATGGGACGTTCGTTCTGGTGGGGATCGGCACCGGCGCCATTCTCGGGGCCATCGCGACCGGAGGGGGCGTGCTCACCGTCGCTCTGGCCTTCGGCCTGGCGCTGATCGCAGGCCTGTACACCGTCGGGCGCCTCTCGGGAGGCCACTTCAACCCTGCTGTCTCACTGGCGATGTTCCTCGACAAGCGGCTGTCGGCGACCGACATGCTGTTCTACTGGGCGTCCCAGGTGGTCGGAGCGCTGCTGGCCAGCCTCACCCTGGCCTGGGTGATCGGTAAGGACGCGGTGGCGCTGACCATCACCCGACTCGACACCCAGCTGGTGGACACGACCGGCGGCATCGTGGGTGAGGCGCTGTTCACGATGGTGCTGGTGATGGCGATTTTGGTGATCTCGAAGAGCCCGTCGTACTCGAAGTACCTGGGCATCGGGCTCACGTTCACCGCGGTGATCTTGATGGGAGCGGCTTTCACCGGCGGATCGGTCAACCCGGCGCGATCGCTCGCCCCGGCGATCGTCGGCGGTGACATGACCGACATCTGGGTGTACATGATCGGCCCGGCCATCGGTGCGGTGGTCGCCTGGGTTCTCTACAAGGTGATCGTCACCGGCGACACCGACCTGCGGGACGATGTCGCCACGCTGATGTAGCCGCGACCCGCTCCGAACACACGAATGCCCCCCGCCGCGGCGGGGGGCATTCGCGCGGAGGGATGCAGCCCGACTAGCTGCCCCAGTTGCGCAGAGCCATGACGATCGCGGTCATCAACCCGACGAAGGCGACCACCGGGATCCACAACAGATTGATCCATTTGCGACCGCGCGCCGTTCGGCCCGCCGCCTGAACGATGAGCACGCCGACGATCGCGCCAGCGACGGCGAAGGGCCAGAAGGGGGGTGTCGAGTCGCCGCCGAGGCGAGCGGCGAAGATCCAGGCGAACCACCCGAGCGAGAACCCACCGGCGACGCCGAGGAGGAACTGGTAGATCGTCTGCAGCGGCGTGCGGGTGGTATCTGCGGTGTGTGTCACGGTTCTTTGACGCACGCGGGTACCGGCGAGTTTCACGGTCTCCAGGTGCTTTCGAGGTCGGGCATCGGCGGTACGCTCCCCGGTGATGTCACCCATTTCGCGGATCGTCCTCGGTTGTGCGGTGGTTGGCCTCGTCGCCGCCTGCACTGGCAACGGAGGCGACCGGGGATCCACCACTCAGCACCCGGCAAACGCTCCGTGCCCTCCGACGGTCACCGATGGGGAGATCAACGCTGGGATCGACCTGCCACGGCCCGACTGGCTCCACGGCGACTTCCCGCTCCCCGAGGCCCTGAGCATCCACAGCATCACCAGCGGGGACCAGCTGGTACTCATCGGCTTCATCCCTGGGGGTGAGCCGGAGGTGGTGCGGGAGATCGAGGCTGCGCTCGTCGAGGACCTGCGCGAGATCATCCTGAGCACCGGCGACTACCTGCCGGTGGCCAATCCCGCCCTGGTGGCCACCGCCGACGGCATGGGTCAGGTGGCCATCATCGAGGTGACCCCGACGGTGGCGGCCACACGGGTCGACGACGGGTGTGCTGAAGTCGAGGGGGTGTTGCTCACGCTCCGGCTTGAGCCTCGCGCCGCTCGCACCTACTGGATCCGGGCGGTCGTGGCCCCGGGGTCCGCCATCGCCGAGATCGGCGACCAGACTTTCCGGTCGACGGGGGAGTGCTTCATGCGCGACCCCGACTACCGCTACACGCCCACGGACGGCGACATGGTGAACGCGTCCCTGACCGTGGACGGGCTGCCGTCGGGGACGGCCGGGGTCGAGATCGACGGGGAGCTATCCCTGGTCCTGGTGGAGGACATCGTCCCGGCCTTCACTGCCACCGCTCGGGGGTTCTCGATCTACGGCGTCTTCCGCGACGCCATGGGCGACGGCGAGCAGGTGTCTGGCATCATCGAGATGGTCTGCGGGTAGGCCCAAACGCTTCCGGGCCCCGTGAGAGAGGCCCGGAAACGGGTTTTGAGTTCGCCTATAAGCCGGATTCTGTGCCGGTTTCCCGGTGGTGACCATCTATCTGGGCCCGCCGTTGCCGACGGGCTCGTGCGGCCTACCCGGACCGTCGGACGGGCCGTCCTGGTCCTGCTTGGCCTTGCTCCCGGTGGGGTTTGCCGAGCCGCCCCGGTTGCCCGGTGCGCTGGTGGTCTCTTACACCACCGTTTCACCCTTGCCTGTGCCCTCGCGGGCCATCGGCGGTCTGCTCTCTGTTGCACTTTCCGTCGGGTTTCCCCGCCTGGGTGTTACCCAGCACCGTGCCCTGTGGAGTCCGGACTTTCCTCGAAGCGACGCCGAAACGCCGCTCCGCGGTCACCCGGCGAACTCACCATCAGTATCCCGCAGTAACGCCTTCAACGCCAGGGGAATTCCCCCGAGGCGTCGAACGGATCGTGGCTCAGTCGAGGAAGCTGCTCACCCAGTCGTGGACGCTGGCGATGTCGGTCCGGTGCGAGAACCCGCTGCCCATGCAGAACGAGTTGAGCACGAACGAATTCACCGCGACCACGGTGCTGCTGTAGTAGACGGCGCCACCGGAGTCGCCGAAGCAGAGCCCGCCGCCCGTACCCTCGGCGGAGGTCAGCTGGACGTTGTATCCGGCGTTGAGGTCCGATTCGAGGTTGATCATCCGCACTTCGCCCTTGTAGCGGCTGCGCTCCGCCGAGAACAGTGTCGGGCGCGCATCCTGGAGGCCGTAGCCGACGATGGCGAACGTCGCCGACGCCCGGCTCGTGCCGAGGCTCAGGCCGTCAAGCGTGCCGACCGGGGCCAGCGACGTGAACGGACCCGCCTGGGCCTCGCTCAGGATGACGATCCCGATGTCGTGCGTTGCCGGGAACGACGCGAAGTCGTCGTAGAGCGGATGGGTGTGGATCGTGGCCGCCTCGACCGAGTCGGTTCCGGCGAACGGGTACTGGGGGGAAGTCACGTCGACGTCGAACCAGACACGGGCCCCACTGGCACCTTCGGTGCAGTGCCCTGCGGTGAGCAAGACGGTCGGGCTCAGGAGCTGCCCGGTGCACCTCCACGCCGGGCGGCCGCCGAAGTCGAAGACGACGAGGCCGACGTAGGGATACTCGTTGTCGACGTCCTTCTCCCCGAACATGACGGCGCCCGCCGGGATGGCGACCGCGAGGAGTACGGCGAGGGCGATGAGGATGGTGGTCGATCGTCTGCGCATCGGCGTTCCTTTCGTAGCAACTACTTACAGTGGTCGATGCTACACCGGCAGCGGAAGGTGTGCGCAGGGAGCCGCGGGATGAGCTGAACCGCGAAGGGGTGCGCACCGGGCACGCCCCTCCTCGAGGGACCTAGGACAGATGCTCTTCCAGGGCCATCACCCAGCCGGCGGGGAGTTTCCAGTGTCGACCGCCGCTCACCATCAGCCGGACATACGACGACTCGGGCGTAAACGACTCGTGGTGGCCGTTGCTGCTGATGTGGGTGAGCACGTCGTGTCGGTGCCCCTCCCGGTCCATCGCCTGGGTCGTGGTCGGGATCCGGCCCTCGGCCTTCTCGGCCTCGTCGAGTGCCTTGCGCTCGCCGCTCTTGATCGAGAAGACGGCGCCCCACACCGTGTTGCCGGGCAGGGGGCGGACCGAGGGCAGGCCGCCCTTGCCGTTGGGGATGGTGTACTCGAGGACCCACTCGGGCAGGTGGGCGATGAACTCGAAACTCGCCCCGGGCGCGATGGTCCGCAGCCGAGCGGGGTCGATCTGGGCGTCGTAGGCAAAGTAGAGCAAGGCAGTCTCCGTGGTTCCGAGACTTCGGCGCGGGCGGGGATTGTACCGCCCCGTCGGTATCTCAGGACCGCGAGCAGCCGGGAACCGAACCGGGTGCTCTGACCGTCGTATCCCGGAGAACCGGTTTGCCGCGGAGGTGCCCTGGTGCGCACGACACCGACGCCGATGGATCAATACATGGTCGACCTCGATGAGCGGCCCTGGGCGTCCTACGCCGCCTGCCGGACTGCCGACCCGGAACTCTTCTTCGCGGGCACCGACACCGCCTCCTTCGAAGCCGTCAAGATCTGTCGGTCGTGCCCGGTCCAGGACCAGTGCCTGGCTTGGGCGCTGGACAATCGTGTCCGTTACGGCGTGTGGGGTGGCCTCACCGAGCGTCAGCGTCGACGGGCGAGTCGCCTCAGCGCGTAGTCCCCGTGCCGTTGGTGCGCCCCCGAGCCTGCTGTAATGGCCAATGATGTCCGGCCCCGTACCCGCCACCCCGGTGGACCCCAAAGACCTGCTGGCGATCGACGCGCTGCTCGATGACGACGAGCGGATGCTGCGCGACACGGTGCGACGGTTTGTCGCCGAACGCATCCTCCCCGACGTCGGCGACTGGTTCGAGGCGGGTACCTTCCCCAAGGAGCTCGCCAAGGAGATGGGCGCCCTCGGCCTCCTCGGTATGCACCTCGATGGTTACGGCTGCGCCGGGACGAGCAGCACCGCATACGGGTTGGCGTGCACCGAGCTCGAATACGGCGACTCCGGCACGCGGTCGTTCGTCAGCGTGCAGGGCTCGCTGGCCATGTTCCCGATCCACGCCTTCGGGTCGGAGGAGCAAAAAGAGCAGTGGCTACCCCGGATGGCGGCGGGCGAGGCGGTCGGCTGCTTCGGTCTCACCGAATCCGACGCCGGGAGCGACCCGGGCTCGATGCGGACCACCGCCCGACGCGACGGCACCGACTGGATGGTGCGGGGCTCGAAGATGTGGATCACCAACGGCGGCATCGCCGACGTGGCGATCGTCTGGGCACAGACCGACGAAGGAATACGAGGCTTCGTGGTCCCGACCGACACCCCGGGCTTCACCACCAACGACATCCACAAGAAGCTGTCGCTGCGGGCGTCGGTCACCTCCGAACTGGTCCTCGACGACGTTCGGCTTCCGGAAGGATCGGTGCTGCCCGGCGTCGTCGGACTCAAGGGCCCCCTGTCGTGCCTCAACGAGGCTCGTTTCGGCATCATGTTCGGGGTGGTGGGGGCGGCGCGGGCCTGTTACGAAGCGGCCCTCGACTACGCCGGCGAGCGGACCATGTTCGACGGCCCGATCGCCCGCTTCCAACTGATCCAGCGACAACTGGTGGAGATGATGGTCTCGGTGAACCGCTCCATGCTGGTGGCGCTGCACATCGGGCGAATGAAGGATGCCGGCACGCTGTCGTCCACCCACATCTCCTTCGGCAAGCTGGACAACGTCCGGGCAGCCCTCGACGTCGCCCGTACCGCCCGCAGCGTGCTGGGCGCCAACGGCATAACCCTCGAGTATCCGGTGATTCGCCACATGAACAATCTCGAGTCGGTGTACACCTATGAGGGCACCAACGAGATCCACACCCTGATCCTCGGCCAGGCGATCACGGGGATCGGAGCCTTCGGCTCCGAGTAGCGAGTAGCGAGTAGCGAGGGCGAACCCCTCGTCCCTCGCCCCTGGCTCCTGGCCCTTGGCCTCTCGTGCCTCGCCCCTATCCTCAGCGGATGTCGTTCTCCTGGCCCGCCGTGCTCGGTCCGCTCGCCTCCGGTGAGGACCTAGGCGAGTCGGTCGCCCACGCCGCCATGACCGAGATCATGGAGGGGCGTGCCGATCCCGCCCAGATCGCTGCTTTCATCGTCGGTCTGCGCACCAAGGGCGAGACGGTGGACGAGATGGTGGGCATGGTGAGCGCCATGTACGACGCGGCGGTCACCGTCGAGCTGGCCTCACCGGCGGTGGACACCGCAGGTACCGGTGGTGATCGCAGCGGGACCTTCAACGTCTCGACGGCGGCCGCGCTCATCGCCGCCGGCGCCGGGGCCCGGGTGGCCAAACACGGCAATCGGGCGGCGTCGTCGCAGGCGGGGAGCGCCGACGTGCTCGAGGCACTCGGGGTCCGCATCGACCTGGAGCCGAAGGCGACGGCGGCCCTCGTCAACGAGGTGGGCTTCGGGTTTTTCTTCGCCCCGCGCTACCACCCGGCCATGCGGTTCGCCGCGCCGGTGCGTGCGGCGCTCGGTATCCCGACCGTCTTCAACGTGCTCGGGCCGCTGGCCAACCCGGCCCGGGCGCCGTACCGGGTGGTGGGGGTCGCCGATGCTCGAATGGCGATGCGGATGGTGGGGGTACTCCAGCGGCTCAGCTGTGAGCGGGCCTTCGTGATCCACGGTGAGGACGGACTCGACGAAGTGAGCCTCTCGGCACCGACGCGGGTGCTGCGCCTCGACGCGGGCACCGTGACCGAAGAGGTGTTCGAGCCCGAGTCGATCGGGTTGTCCCGAGCGCCTCTCGACGCGGTGGCCGGAGGGGACGCCGGGGAGAACGCTCGTCAGATCCGCGCCGTCCTGGGGGGCGAAATTGGCGCCCGCCGCGACATCGCCGTGGCCAACGCAGCGTTCGCTCTGGTCGCCGCCGGCGTGGCGGATGGATTCGAGGAGGCCGCCCGGGCGGCGGAGGATGCGATCGACTCCGGTGCGGCCGCAGCCGTGCTTTACGCCGTCGTCGAGGCCTCCGGCGCCGGATAGGTGTTCGTAATTCGGCTGCTTTCCTAGGCTGTCGACATATTGGTGCACAGACTCACAGCCGTCCTCACGGGTTTCCTGGTCGCCGTACTCGCGGTTCTCCTGATCGCCGGGTGCGCCCCCACTGCGACGGCGCCGTCGACGACGACCCCCGGCACCACAGCGACGACGGTGGTCGGTGAGACGACCATGCCGCCTCAGGGCGGCGACCCGGGCGAGACCACGACGACCCGGGTCGCACCCGCAGGAGAACCGGCACCCGACTTCACCCTGGCCCTCGACGGGGGAGGGTCATTCAGCCTCAGCGCCGAGACGAAGCCGGTGCTGCTCGTGTTCTGGGCGGAGTGGTGCCCCAAGTGCAACGTGGAGATGCCGATCATCAACTCCCTCGCCGCCGACTACGGGGACGAGGTCACCTTCGTGACCGTTGCGGGTCGCAGCACACTCGAGGCGTCACAGGAGCGTGCCGGGATCTGGTTCTCGTCGGATCGGATCCTCTGGGGCTACGACGACGATCTATGGCAGACCTACCTGGTCCGGGGGCAGCCGGTGGGATTCCTCATCTCCAGCGACGACGTCATCGTCGACCAGTGGTTCGGCAACATCGGCAAGGAAGCGATCATGGAGCGGCTCGACGCCCTGGTCGCCATCGGCTGATACCCGAACCGTCGGTTCACGCGCCGGAGGACACGGCGCCTCACGGCGCAGGCTGCACCGTTCCGGTCGTCCCGCTGTCCACGGGCTCGCCGAGGATGATGGCGTCGATGGTGGCGGAGAGAAGAGCCCGGTTCACGGGGCCGGTGACCTTGGCCACCACGGTGCCGTCGCGATCGACGAAGAAGGTCTCGGGGACGCCGCGGATGCCGAAACCGATGGCGGCGCGCGAGCGCTCGTCCATGGCGATGTCGTAGCCCCAGCCGAGCTCGTCGAGGTATTGGAGAACGTGGCCGGTGTCCGACTGGTAGGCGATGCCGAGCACGCGGACCCCGGAGCTGGCGTAAGCCTCGGCAGTGGCGAGCAGGTCCGGGTGCTCGTCCCGACAGGGGAGGCACCAGGGTGCCCAAAAGTTGACCACCACGATCTCGCCGGTGAGGTCGCTGAGCCGGAAGTCCTGACCATCGGGGAGCAGGGACACCACGGCGTCAGGAGCCCGCTGCCCGATGAGGGGCGACGCCGACAGGGTCGGGTCGCTGCCGAAGCGGGAGGCGAGGGCGACGGCGAGGACGACGACCGCCGAAGCTCCTACGGCGATGGCGATCAGGATGCCCCGCTTCATCGATCCTCCGCGCGGGCTTCGGCGAGCATCGCCTCGGCCTCGGCAACCACGTCAGGCGGGATGTCAGGAGCCGCGATCAGGGCCTCGAGGAGCGGGATGGCCCCTTCGGCATCGTCGAGGCCGTACAGGCGGGCGTTGGCCAGGAACCACATGGCTAGCAGGTTGTCGGGGGCGACCGCCAGGCTCCGCTCCAGTAGCGATGCGCCGGTGACGGCGTCACCCGATACGTAGGTCATCCACCCGAGGTACATGAGGGCCTCGGGCTGCTGCGGTTCGCGGTCGAGCACCTCGAAATAGTGGGGGAGAGCCGCCGAGAAATCTCCGGCCTCGACGTAACGACGGGCCAGGGCGAGCCGCATCCCGACGACCTCGGGGTTGGCCGCCACCACGGCCTCGAGTTCCTCGTTGGTGATCCGGGACAGGTCTACGCCGCCGTCGCGCACCACGTCGGCTGCGACCCCACCGGTGATGAATCCCCCGGGGGGCCGTGGTTCGACTGCTTGCACGAGGGCGATGAAGGCGGCGACGACGGCGAGCGTAGCGACTCCGACGCCGACGAGGACCCGGCGTGACGAACGCCCTAGCGGTGCCGCGTCCACCGCGTCCAACGCTGCCAGGGTGTCTGCAGCTTCGGTCTCGTAGCGCTGTCGGAGCTCCGCGGCCCGGTCCGGTGGAATCTCCCCCTGTTCCACCTGGGCAACGAGCTCACTCAGGTCGGCGAGGGCACCGGCGAGACGCTCCTCCAGGACGGAACGCGCCGATGCGCCGCCTTCATGCATCGTCGCCCCCGGGACCAGTGGCCGAGAGGAGGCGGCGCCGCTCCTCCTCGGAGAGCGGCCGTGTGGCGACTCGGCTTCGGCGTCGGAGGATCACGCCTGCCCCGACGGCGAGCCCGAGCGCCGGAACCAGCCACAGGGCGACGGTGCGGGCATCGATCGGCGGATCGAGGCGTACCTGTTCGCCGTAGGTGGCAACGAAGAAGTTCACGATCTCGTAGTCGGTCCATCCGTCCGCCACCTGCTCGGCGATGAGGTCGTAGAGGTCGCGAGCCAGGCTGCTCGGCGAGTTGGCGATCGACTCGGAGGCGCACACCGGGCACTTCAGCCGCTGCGCCAGCGCCTCGACCCGATTGGCGTCGCTCGGGTGATCCGCCGCCAGCGACGCCACCGTCACACCCAGCGACACCGCCATCACACAGAGAGCCACCACGGTACGGATCCGCTCGGTCACGACGGGACCTCTTCGAGCTGCAGGGATCGCCGCCGCCGGGTGACGACCGCCGCCCACCCGCCGGCGAGCACGGTGATCGCTCCACCGGCCCACAGCATCCAGACCAGTGGGAATCGGTGAGCGTCGAAAGTGACCGAGCCGGTGCCCTGTTCGATGCGCACCAGGCTCAGGTACAGGTCCTCCACAAAGCCCATCCGAACCGACGGTGTCGGGATCGCCTGTGCCTGGTTGGGGTACTGGTTGAGCCGCGGCTCGTGGACGCCGAGCAGGCGGCCATCGCGTCGGATTTCGATGGCGGCCCCGATCACCACCCGGTGGGGCTCCACCCGCTGGAACGGTCCTACGTAGGTGAGGTGGTAGCCGTCGAAGGCTGCCGACTCGCCGACGTCGAGAGAGATGGTCTCCCTGACGTGGAAGGCGCTGGAGAAGGCGATGCCGACGGCGAGGACGGCCACGCCGATGTGTGCCGCCATCCCGCCCCAGTATCCGGGGTCGGATTGCACGGTCCTTCCCAGATCGGCCACATAGCGACCGCCGCGCTGCCGGGCGGCGGCGTGCAAGGAGACGCCGATAGACGAGATCACCAGCGTCGCCGCCCCGACGGTGACCAGCACCGCGATCGACCGAAGGCCGGCGGTGGCGGCGACGGCCACCGTCACCAGAGCGATCTGGAGGGGCAGCCGCACCCGGCGCCAGGTGAGCGAGGCGGTGGCGAGGCGGTAGGGGAGCAGCGGGCCGAGGCCCATGGCGAACAGCAGGACCAGCGAAATCGGCACGGCCGAACGGTCGAACCACGGTCCCCCGACGAAGACGCGATCACCGGTGAACGCCTCGAGGATCACGGGGTAGAGGGTGCCCATCAGGATGATCACCGCGAAGACGGTGAGCAACAGGTTGTTGAACAGGATCGCCCCTTCCCGACTTGCCAGGGAGTCGAGGCGAGGGGCCGACACCACGAGGTGGGCGCGCGTCGCGAACAGGCCGAAGGAGGCTACGAGGACGACGAGGAGGAAACCGAGGATGGCTGGGCCGACCGCCGACTGGGTGAACGAGTGGACCGAGGCGATGACCCCCGATCGGGTGATGAAGGTGCCGAGCAGGGTGAGGGTGAAGGTGCCGATGACGAGGGCCAGGTTCCAGGCCTGGAGCATGCCCCGGCGTCGTTGCACGACCGCCGAGTGGAGGAACGCCGTCGCCGTCAGCCAGGGGAGGATCGAGGCGTTCTCCACCGGGTCCCAGGCCCAGTAGCCGCCCCACCCGAGCACCTCATACGACCACAGTGCCCCGAGCAGGACGCCGAGCGTGAGGAACGACCAGGCGACGAGGGTCCAGCGCCGTGTCCGCTGCAGCCAGACGCGAGAGGCGTCGCCGGCGACGAGCGCGGCGATGGCGAAGGCGAAGGGCACGGTCATACCCACGTAGCCGAGGTAGAGCATCGGTGGATGCACCGCCATCAGGATGTGGTTCTGGAGCAGTGGGTTGGCGCCGACGCCGTCGAGAGGTGGGATGGCGAGGGTGGTGAACGGGTTGGCCGCGGTGGCCATGAGCCCGAAGAAGAAGATGGCGACCATTCCGATCACGGCGAGCGCTCCGACCCCGAGGCGGTCATCGTCGCCGAGGCTCCAGTACACCGCCGTGGCGAAGCCGGCGAGCACCAGGCCCCACAGCACGATGCTTCCCTCGAGGGCGGCCCATGCCGAGGCCACGGTGAACAGCACCGGGGTATCCCTGGCGTGATTGCGGGCGACGTACTCGATCGAGAAGTCGTGGGTGAGGAGGCCGAACTCCAGGACGACGAAGGCGGCGATGGCACCGCCGAGCAGGAGCGCCATGGGGAGGCGGGTGGCACCGCGTGCCGGGTGACCGGTGGCGAAGGCCCGCCAGCCGGCGACGGCCAATGCGACGGCGCCTCCCAGCGCGATCAGGATCGCAGCGTGGCCGGCGAGCGCGATCACGGAACCGTTGGGGGCGCACCCGGGACGTACACGCCGCCATCCTCGGTGCGGTACTGCTCGTCGTGCTTGATGATCATGGTGTCGGACCGGAAAACGGTCCCGTCCCAGGTGCCCTCCACGACGACGCCGATCCCCGGCCGAAACAGCTGCTGGGGCGTACCGGTGTGCTCCACCATCACCTCGGTGTGCCCGTCGGTGACGGCGAAACGGACCATCCCGGGTCCCTCCTCGACACCGGGAGCCACCTGGCCGCCGAGGCGAACCCGAGCCCCGGTATCGACGGTGAGATCCCGGACCTCGGTCGGAGTGCGGTAGTAGACGAGGTGATCGCCGAGACTGAAGACCAGGAACCCGATGAGAACGGCGGCGAGTCCGAGGGCCGGAATCACAAAGGCGGCGTAGCGCCTCATGAGCCGTCGAGGAGGCGCTTCACCTGGCGGAACCGGCGGGCGAGAATCGCCGCATAGGCGATCAGGGTGCCGTACACGACCAGGTAGGCCGCGATGACCCACGCCCACGCCTCGGTCACCGCGCACCTCCCTCGGGTCTGCCGACGGCCGCTCCGGCCACCGGCTCCGTGGTGGCGCGTTCCATCGTGAGTCGATCCTCCAGCACAGCCAGTGCGGTACGACGGACGAGGAGGGCCGCGTAGACGGCGGTGAAGGCGACGGTGGCCAGCAGGAGGGCGAACAGCAGCGGCGCATCCATCTGCGGACCGTCCGGACGGATCACCGTCGGCGGTTGGTGCAGGCCGCGCCACCACACCACCGAGAAGTGGACGAGCGGGAGCTGGACGACGGCGAGGATGCCGAAGACCGCCACCCGACCGGCCCGGCGATGAGGGTCGTCGAGCGATCGTCGCACGGCCAGGTAGCCCAGATACACGAAGAACATGGCCGCGGTGAGGACCAGCCGTGCATCCCAGGTCCACCAGACACCCCACGTGGTCTTGCCCCAGATCGAGCCGGTGGCCAGGGCGAGACCGGTGAACACGACCCCGAGTTCGGCCGAGGCCCCGGCCCGGTGGTCCCAGCGGAGGTTGCGGGTGGCGAGATAGCCGATGCTGCCGATCAGCGTGACCACGAAGGCCACGTAGGCGAGCCAGGCCGAGGGCACGTGGACGTACATGATCTTCTGCACTGTCCCCTGTACCACGTCGGTCGGCGCCAGGATGCCGAAGACGAGGGCCGAGGTGAGAGCCGTCACCGCGGCCATCTCGAGGGGCCGGATCATCCGGCGGCCTCCTCGAGGGGTCGGGCGGTGAGGACGCCGGCGACGGCCACGAGGGTGTCGACGAGGGCGAGCAGGAGCATCCATCGCAGGATACCCGCCCCCTGTCGCATGCCCTCCATGGCCTGAGTGGCGCCGAGGAGTATGGGTATCGCCAGGGGCGCCGCCAGCAGCGGGGCCAGCGTGGTGCGCGATCCGATTCCGCGGGCGACGGCCCCGGTGATGGTTCCAACCATCGCCAGGCCGGCGACGGCCAGGGCGACCACGGTGGCGAGGAGCCACCACGACGGAAGGGGTGGGTCGTAGAGGATCACGGTGGCGAGGCCGACGAGGGTGGCGAATCCGAGCAACAGAGAGGCACTGGCGAGGGAGTTGCCGACGAACCGGGCCGCCGGGTCGACCCCGAGGAGCCGCAGCGTGTCGTCGTGAGCCGACGAACCCGAGGCGGTCTGGCGCTGGGTAACGCCCAGACCGAAGAGGAGGACGACCACCCAGAACAGACCGGAGCCGAGGCGGGCGAGCAGCGCCGTGTCGATCCCGATGGCCATCGGGATGACGAGGAGGGCGACGATGCCGAACGGGATTGCCACCCAGACCACCTCGCCGATCCGGCGTTCGGCACGCAGATCGGCGGCGGCGATGAGGAGCGCCTGGCGCCGCAGCGGGATCACGACCGCTCCATCACAGAGCCATCGACCAGCATCAGCGTGCGGGTGGCGTTCTCGACGCGGGAGGGGTCGTGGGTGGCGACCACGGCGGCGCCGCCGCGAGTGACGACGCCGGAGGTGAGTTCGCCGACGAGAGTGACGGCGTCGGTGTCAAGGCCGACATGAGCCTCGTCGAGGAGGATCAGGGAGGGCTCTCCGAGAGTCAGGCGCGCCAGGTCGGCGCGGCGCAGCATCCCGTTGGAACAGTGTTCCACCCGTCGATGGCGCGCTTTGTGGAGACCGACCTGCTGCAGCGCGGCCTCCGCCGCCTGTGGACGCAGTCCGGCGAGCCCGGCGACGAGTCGGAGGTTCTCGCCGAGCGTGAGACCGGCTCGGAGCCCCGTCTGATGCCCAACGAGGCCGATCCCGGGGCGAACCGTACCGACGGTGGCGCTGCCAAGGGGAGTCCCCAGCACGGTGCCGGTGCCAGCGGAGGGGGAGGTGATGGTGGCGATGAGGCGGAGCAGCGTCGTCTTGCCGGACCCGTTCGGGCCGAGGAGCCGGATCAGGTCGCCCGATCGGATGACAAGGTCGACGTTGCGAAGAATGGGGGTGGCGCCGCGGTGGACCGACACACCGGCGAGTTCGACCAGGGGCTGCAGGCTCATGGGCCGTCCGAGTGTACGGATGGTGAGCTTCGGCCACGCCCGGCGAGGCTCAGAGCCACGGTTGCGAGCGCTGCCACGGCGAGCCCGACCCCGTAGGTCGCCACCCTCCCCGAACCCAGTGTCGGGCGCAGCGGCTCGGTCAGCAGCCGAATGGCCGCCGCGGCGACGAGCGCCGATCCGGCCAGGGCCCCGAGTGTCGCGATGCCCGCACGGGCGAGGAGCAGAGCGACGACACCGAAGAGCACGGCTGCATAGAGCTCCACGGGGTGCCGGGTGAGCGTGCTCCCCGATTCGGCGTACGCCCATGGAAGTTCGGATGGGCTTCCCAGACAGGCGGACCGCAGCAGGCAGGCACCATGCCATCCGGCGAGGCCAGCGAGGGCGGGGACGGCGAGGAGGTCGAGGCTCCTCAGTGCGCCCTGGCGCCGCAGGGCGATCACGGCGGTGAGCGCCCCGAGGGTCGCTGCCATCGGCTCGACGCCGCCACGGACGATGAGGAGGTCGGCGGGCCGGAGCAGGGGATTGGTGCCCCCCAGGAGCATCGCCGTAATCCGTCCGACGAGGACGCCACCCATGACGGCTCCGAGAAGGAGGTCGATCCGCGACCGTCGCTCCTCAGGATCGTCCCGTGTGGCGGCGCCGATGACGAGCGCGGCGACCGCGATGGCGAGGGCGGCGGCGAAGAGCAGCCCGAACTCCATCAGCCGAGCAACTCGTCGATCAACAGGACCAGGGTTCGCTCGTCGATGACACCGCTGTGGGTCTGCACGAGGTCACCGCCCGGAGCGAAGAAGAAGGTGATGGGAACCCCCCGACCGCCCAGCGACGCTGGCACCGCACCCGTGGGGTCGAAGTAGTGCTCCAACCCGGTCAGCGAGAACTCGCCGATGAAGGCCCGAGCGCCGTCCTGCGAGTCGCGTACCGCCACCCCGATGAAGTCGACCCGATCCCCGTATTCGGCCGCCGCCGCCCGCAGCAGGGGCGCCTCGGATCGGCACGGGGTGCACCACGAGGCCCAGATGTTGACGACGACGGGCCGCTCGGCTGCGTCGAGGGCGGATGCGAGGTCGGTTGGGGTGATGAGCGGCAGCTCGTCGGCGCTGGGAGGTCCCGGTGTCGCACAGGCAGTGACGATCACGGCGGCGGCGACGATGAGGAGGAGGACGCGTCGGGGCATCGGGCGAGTGTATGGCCGTTCCCGGTCCCGCCCTCCGCCGCCCCGCCGCGAGCTGACGGTCGACGGTTGACGAGATCGTCCCGGTCTGGCCATGAGCTATGAGCTATGAGCTATGAGCCATGAGCTATGCGCCATGAGCGCTAGCGTCGCCACGATGGATTCCACCGCACCCACGATCGACGACGTCAAGCGGGCGGCAGCCCGACTCGAGGGACGCATCGTGCGGACCCCGCTCCTCGAGGCCGAGGCAGCCGGGGACCTGCTCGGTCGCCGGGTGTTCGTCAAGGCCGAGGTGCTCCAGAAGACCGGCTCGTTCAAGTTTCGGGGGGGATTGGCATTCCTCGACCGGCTCGATCCGGGCACTCGTGCCCGGGGCGTCGTCGCCTTTTCCTCGGGGAACCACGGCCAGGGAGCCGCCGCGGCGGCGGCGGCCTACGGCGTGCCGGCGACGGTGGTCATGCCGGCAGATGCTCCGGCGATCAAGGCGGCGCGCACCAGGGCGTGGGGTGCCGACATCGTCCTCTACGACCGGGCGAGCGACGACCGCGAGGCCATGGCCGCCGCCATCGCCGAGGAGCACGGGATGACGGTGCTGCCGCCCTACGACCATCCCTGGGTGATCGCCGGTCAGGCCTCTCTCGGCCTCGAGGTCGCCGAGCAATGCGGTCGATTCGGTGTGGAGAACCCGACGGTTCTGGTCCCTGCCGGCGGCGGAGGCTTGTGTGCCGGCACCGCCCTGGCGCTCGCCGATGCCATGCCGGAGGCCGGCGTCGTGGCGGTGGAACCGGTGGGGTGGGACGACCACGGACTGTCGTTGCGCGCCGGCGAGCGCATTGCCGCACCGCAGACCGGTTCGGCCCTATGCGACTCGTTGCTGGCGCCCATCCCCGGGGAGATCACCTTCCCGCTGAACCAGCGGCTGCTTGCGGGGGCGCTCGCCGTGGACGATGCCGAGGTCCGGACCGCCATCAGGCACGCCTTCGAGCAGTTGAAACTAGTGGTGGAGCCGGGCGGCGCGGTCGGCCTCGCCGCCGCGCTCGCCGGCCGCGCCGACGGGGATGGTCCTCTGGTGGCGGTGCTCTCTGGCGGCAACGTCGACGGGGCGTTGTTCGCCGAGATCGTCGCCGGCACCGACTGAGCGCTCAGACGGCGATACGCAGCAGGCGGGGGAGTGCCGGCGCCGCTTGCAGGTCGATGCCGGTGGTCTCGATCACGGCGGTGTCGTCGCGGTTCAGCCACTTCCACACGATGTCGGCTTCGGCGGCATCGGTGACGGTGGCCGGCACCTCCGGCCACTCCTGCACCGGAGGCTGGAGCGAATGCAGCGGCGGGCGGTCCGGATCGGCCCACGCCACCGACAGCCTGCCCTGCTCGATGACGGCACCGCCCTCGGGTCCCACGGCGTGAATCGATCCTGCCGCCTGCATCGCCTTCCAGGCGGCGCGGCGTTCGAGCGTTCGGAGGAGGGCGCCATGGCGATCCCGCACCCAGGCGGCCTCCTCGAAGCGCTGGCTGCAGGCCAGCCCGACCATGCGCTCGGCCAGCGGGTCGAGGAGGACCTCGGGGCTCCCATCGAGTCCGACGAGGAGTCGCTCGATGATCCCCCGGTAGTCGGCGGGCGTCAGTCGACCATCGCACGGGCAGGCGGCGACCCCCAACTGGGCGAAGGCGCACGGACCGTCTCGGGAGCCCGGCCGACCTGTGCAGCGTCGCAAGGGCAGTGCATCCCACAGCGCTTCGACCACGAGAGTCGCCGCCGCTCGCCCGCGGAACGGACCGAGGTGGGTGATCGCCTTCGCCGACGGCGACCGGGCCAGCGAGAGTCGGGGGAACGCCTCATCGGTGACCCGCACCCAATGCGGTGCCCTGCTCGGTTTCGATCGTCGGTTGTGGCGGGGGGTATGGGCGGAGATCAGGCGGAGCTCGGTGACCTCAGCCTCCAACTCCGTCTCACAGACTCGATGGTCGACGCGAGCGAGCTCGGCGAGCATCCGCTCCACACTGCGGCGGGTATCCCCGTAGAAGTAGCTGCGCACTCGGGATCGCAGGTTCTTCGCCTTCCCGACATAGAAGATCGCATCGTTGCGATCGCGGAACAGGTAGACGCCGGGACGGTGGGGCAAACCGTCGGTGAGTTCGATCTTGCGGTAGTCGGCACGGCCGCGTGCGGTGGGGAGGCGGAGCAGGTCCTCGAGGTGGGTGGCACCGACCGTCCCTGCCTGCTCGACGAGCGACCAGAACACATGCGCCGTGGCCCTGGTGTCGTCGAGGGCCCGGTGGTTGGGGGTGACCGGCGACCGGAAGTGGGCAGCCAGGGTCGCCAGCTTGAAGTTGCGGGCATCGGCCCCGACGAGGCGACGCGCCAGACCGAGCGTGTCGACCGACTTGTTCTCGAGGCGCCCGTATCCGAGTTGGCGTGCCGCGGCGTCGAGGAACGAGAGGTCGTAGCGCACGTTGTGGCCGACGATGACCGCGTCTCCCAGGAACTCGAGGAACGCGGGCAGGGCTTCGGCGAGCTTGGGTGCTTCGATCACCATCGCCTGGGTGATGCCGGTGAGCACCGTGATGAACGGTGGGATGGGCAGCCCGGGGTTGACGAGCGTGCCGAACTCGGCCTCGAGTGACCCGCCGCGGTACCGCTGTGCCCCGATCTCGGTGATCCCGAGACTCGACGGCGTGCCGCCGGTGGTCTCGATGTCGAGCACGCAGAATGGCACCTCGAACAGCGGCGCCCCGAGGTCGTCAAAGGTGCGCTGAACGGCGAGGGACATGGGGACGAGGCTAGTCGAACAGGTGTTCGGGCACCGCGCTTTCTCCCCCCTAAGGGGGGAGTCCCGCAGGGAGCGGAGCGACCGGAGGGGGGAGGGTGAACGCTACGCGGGCCTCGCGACGCGTCTGGCCTCCCCCTCCGTCATCGGCCTCCGGCCGCTGCCACCTCCCCCTGCGGGGGAGAAAATGAGAATGGGGGTCGCGACTTCGTATCCTGAACCCGGATGGCTCACAGTGACCCGATCACCAGCGCTTCCAATCCGCGGGTCAAGGACCTTGTGCGGCTGCGGGACCGGCGGCATCGGGATCGTTCCGGGCGGTTCCTCGTCGAGGGGTACCGGGAGATGCGGCGAGCATTGGATCGGCCGGTGGAGTTGGAGGCACTCTTCGTGTGCCCGGCGCTGTACCTGGGGGACAACGAGGTCGAGATCATCGAGCGGGCCGCGAGCACCGGATGCGAGATCGTGGAGCTCGCCGAGGGACCCTTCCGCAAGGCGTCGTACCGCGATCGCCCCGAGGGACTCCTCGGCGTTGCCCGGCACTTCCCGCTTGACCTCGACGGGATCCGACTCGGGGAAGCACCGTTGCTCCTGGTCGTCGAGTCGATCGAGAAGCCGGGGAACCTCGGCACGATGCTGCGAACCGCGGCGGCGGCGCGAGTCGACGGGGTGATCGTCGCCGATCCGACCACGGATCCGTTCAACCCCAATGTGATCCGGGCGTCGTTGGGGCTGGTGTTCACCGTTCCGCTGGCCGTCACCTCGTCGTCGACGGCGATCCGCTGGTTGGGCGACGCCGGCGTGTCGATCGTGGCGACCTCACCCGAGGCGAGCCTGGCCCATCACGACGCCGACCTCACCGGTCCGACGGCGATCGTCGTGGGCAGCGAGCAGTACGGGCTCTCCGAGGCGTGGTTCGCTGCCGCCGATCAGCGCGTCACGATCCCGATGCCCGGGGCCGCAGACAGTCTCAACGCGGCAACGGCCGCCGCCGTCGTCCTCTTCGAGGCTCTCCGGCAGCGGTCGGGCCGCTAGTTCGGGGTTCGGGTCAGCCCAGGAAGCCGTTTGCCTGGAGCCACTCTCGGGCCAGCACATCGGCGTCGACGGCGTCGATGCCGTAGCGTTTGTTGAGCTCGCTGAGCTCGGCCGTGGTGATGAGCGCGCTCACCCGGTTGATCAGATCCACGAGGTCCTGCCCGTGGGCATCGATCACTTCCTGCCGGAGCACCGGGACGATGTTCTCCGCCGGCTGCAGGCCCATGTCGTCCTCGAGGAGGACGAAGCCGCGGGCGGCGATCACGCCGTCCGAGGTGAACAGCAACGCGACGTCGATGTCGCCTCCGGTGAGGGCTTCGACGGTGAGTGGCCCACCGACGTCGAGCGGCCGGAAGTCGGCGAACTCGAGCCCGTACACGCCCTCATAGCCAGGCAGGCACAGCGGACGCTCCGGGCACTCGGGCGGACCACCCAGCACGAGGGTGCCGTTGTGGGCGGCGAGATCACTCACCGTCGCCAGACCGAGAGCTTGTGCCGTCTCGGCGGTCACCACCAGGCCGTTCTTGTCCTGGGCAGGTGCGTAGTCGAGTGCGGTCAGCTCCTGTGGTTCCAGGGCGGCGACGAGCGACGCATAGGTCGCATCGGAGTCGGGCGATGGCTCGCCACCTTCATAGGCGAGTAGCGAGCCGGTGTACTCGACCATGAGGTCGATTTCGCCGTCGCGTAGCGCGGGAGCCACGATGTCCCGCTGTCCCAGGTTGAAGCGTCGCTCGACGGTGTACCCCTCGGCTTCGAGCGCCTGGGCGTAGATCTCGCCCAGGATCAGCTGCTCGCCGAAGTTGGTCGATCCGATGGTCACGGTCGGGCCGTCTCCCGATCCACCGCCACAGGCGCTTGCCAGAAGCGCCACGGCGATTGCGATCGCCCCAACGGTCCCGGTGCGGCGTGATGACCGCATGGGTTCCCTCCTCGAGTTGGTTGTCTCAGGTGGAACCTAGTTGACCCTCGATGTGTTCCGACTTCCTGACTGCGGTGTCGCAGAGTCGCTGCGTGTACTCGGCGTGAGTCGGCGTTCGACGGCACCGAAGACGGCGTCGGTGAGCAGGGCGGCGGCGGCGACGAGCAGCGCCCCGGCGAAGATGCGCACCGAGTCGCGCACGGCGAATCCGTCGATGATGAACCTCCCCAGGGCGTCGTGGGCGACCAGCGCGCCGAGGGGTGCGGTCGCCACCACCTGCACCGCGGTGACGCGGATCCCGGTCATGATGACCGGCACCGCGAGCGGCAGCTCGATGCGCCGCAGGATCTGGCGTCCCGTCATTCCCATACCCGTGGCGGCTTCGACGACATCCGGGGAAACAGCCAGGATCGCAGTGTGGGTGTGGATGAAGATCGGCGGAATGGCCAACGCCACCAGCGCCACGTAGATCGACGGAAAGCCGATGCCCGTCGACATCCAAGGCACGATGCCGGCGATCCAGATCATGATCGGCAGGGCAAGGACCACGATGCCGAACGTGGGGATCGCACGGCCCGAGTTGACCAGGGCGGTCACCAGTCCGGTTCCGCGGCGACGGTGCCCGAGCCAAAAGGCAGGAGGCATGGCGAGCACTGCGGCGGTGATCAGGGCGGCTCCGCTCAGCTCGAAATGGGACCGGGAGCGCGAGATGATGCCCTTCGGCCCCCACCAGTTGTCACCGAACCAGGTCATGACCTCACCCAGGAATTCGATCATGCCCCCACCCTGGCTCTGCGCTCGGTCCACGGGGCCACCAGCCGTCCCACCAGGACGAGGACGCGATCGATGGCGGCGGCGAGGGCCACCGACAGGGTGATGGCGACGATGACTTCCGTCCAGAAGAACCGTCCGAGGCCGCGCAGGATGAAGAACCCGAGCCCACCGCGGCCGATGAGGGCGGTGATGGTGACCAGTCCGACGGTGGTGACCGCGGTCACCCTGATGCCCGCCAGGATGACCGGCATCGCCAGGGGGAGCTCTACCTCGAACAGGAGGCGGCGTCGGCTGTAGCCCATGCCGACGGCGGCCTCACGAATCGCCGGATCCACGCCGTCGATCCCGGTCACGATCGAGCGCACCAGGATGAGCAGGGTGTAGGAGACGAGCCCGATCTGGGCGGAGAGCATCGTGAAGCCGGTGATCGGGACCAGGAAGGCGAACAGCGCCAGCGAGGGGATGGCATACAGGCCCGCCGACAGCCAGGTGATCGGGCCGTAGGTGCGCCGGTAGCGAAGGGCGAGTCCGGCGAGGAGTGCCGAGATGATCAGTCCAACCCCGACGGCTATACCGGTGAGTACCAGATGTTCGAGAACCCGCTCGAGGATCTCCCCGATGTGGCTGCCTACCCAGTCCCACCGGAAGAAGGGCCGCTCGGTGCCGGCGACGATCATCAGCGGGCCAGTTCGGCGGCGATGTTCTCGGCGGTGAGCATGCCGAGGAAGCGATCCCCGTCGAACACCGGAGCGGCCCGGGTGTGGGAGGTGACGATCACATCCAGCGCGTCACGGAGGGTGTCGCCGAGGCGCAGCCGGGCCGAGAACGACCGGGCTCCGGTGGTGGGCACGATGGAGTCGGTGAGATCCGTCGCCCAGTGCCAGCCCAGCATGCGCTCACCGTCGGCGATGCCAAACCAGTCGGTCCCGTAGCGATCCATGACGCTGCGGGCCTCCTGCGCGGAGGCGCCGGGTGCCACGACCGGTCCGGGTTCGAGGTCGACGCCGCCGATCGGGAGGAGGGAGAGCCGCTTGATCCCCCGGTCGCGACCCAGGATCGACTCCACGAACGGGTTCGCCGGCGTGGTGAGGATCTCACCGGGGGCGTCGAACTGTTCCAGGATTCCACGGACGTTGAGGATGGCGATGCGATCGCCGAGGGTGATGGCCTCGTCGATGTCGTGGGTGACCAGCACGATGGTCTTGCCGAGCCGGGCCTGGAGCGCCCGCAACTCTTGCTGCAGGTTTGCCCTGACGATCGGGTCGACGGCGCCGAAGGGCTCGTCCATGAGCAGCACCGGGGGATCGGCGGCGAGGGCTCTGGCCACCCCGACCCGTTGCTGCTGGCCGCCGGACAACTCTGCCGGGTACCGATCGCGCATCGACGGTTCCAGTCCGACAAGTCCGACGAGTTCGTCGACCCGGGCGTCGATCCTCCCCTTCTCCCAGCCGAGGAGCCGGGGGACCGTCGCCACGTTCTGGGCCACCGTGCGATGGGGGAGCAGCCCGACCTGCTGGATCACGTAGCCGATGCGGCGGCGCAGCTCGTGAGCTGGCTCGGTGGTCACGTCCGTCCCGGCGACTTCGATCAGCCCTGAGGTGGGCTCGATCAGGCGATTGATCATCTTGAGGGTGGTGGTCTTGCCGCATCCCGAGGGACCGATGAGCACCACCGTCTCGCCCTCCTCGATGGTCAGGCTCAGGCGGTCGACCGCCGGCGTCTCCGAGCCGGGGAAGGTCTTGGTGACGCCTTCGAGGCGGATCATCGGCGCGGTTCCCATGCGGCGGGAGCCTAGAGAGCGTGGTCGGCGGCGTCGCCAGTAGCCTGTTCCCGATGACGGACCCGCACTAGAACACCGACCGCAGGTCCTCGGCGCGGTCGGTCCGCTCCCACGAGAAGGCGCCGGTGGCGTCGTCGGGGGTCCGTCCGTAGTGGCCGTGAAAGCTCGTCGGCCGGTATATGGGTCGACGCAGGTCGAGGTACTCGATGATCCCTTCCGGAGTGAGTGGAAACATCTCGCGGATCACCTGTTCGAGGCGGGCCTCGTCCACCCGGTTGCTGCCCTTGCAGTCGACCGACACCGCGCTGGGCTCGGCGAGACCGATGATGTAGGACAGCCTGAGTTCGCACTCGTCGGCGAGCCCGGCCGCGACCACGGTCTTGGCGACGTGGCGGGCGATGTAGGCCGCCGACCGGTCCACCTTGGTGGCGTCCTTTCCGCTGAAGGCGCCGCCTCCGTGTCGGGCCCACCCCCCGTAGGTGTCGACGATGATCTTGCGGCCGGTGAGGCCCGTGTCGCTCGCCGGTCCGCCGTACTCGAATCGGCCGGTCGGATTGACCCTTGCCTCGGCGGCGGCAGTGTCCGACCACCAGTCGCCGAGGGCGGGGCGCATGATCTTCTCGATCACCTCCGCCGTGAGTTCATCTTGTTTCTCCGACCACTCCGGGCCGTGCTGGGTCGACACGACGACCGAGGTGATCTCTACCGGGGTGCCTCCCTCGTAGCGGACCGTCACCTGGCTCTTTGCGTCCGGGCGAAGGTGGGGAACCAGCCCGGTACGACGCACCTCGTTCTGTTGGGCGATCAGGGCATGCGCCAATGTGATCGGCAAGGGCATGAGCGCGGGGGTCTGGGCACAGGCGTAACCGAACATGAGACCCTGGTCGCCGGCACCGATGGTGCCGTCTTCGCGTTCCACACCGCGGGCGATGTCGGGGCTCTGGGTACTCAGCGCGAGGCGGACCTCGGCATCCTCCGCCGAAAAGCCGATGTCGTCGTCGACGTAGCCGATGTCGGACATGGTCGTGCGCAGGACCGACTCGTAATCGACCGCGGCGTCGGCGGTCACTTCGCCGGCGACGACGGCCAGCCCCCGGGTCAGCATCACCTCACAGGCGACCCGTCCCTCCGGGTCCTGCCCGAGCACGGCGTCGAGGACGGCGTCGGCCACCTGGTCGGCCGCCTTGTCGGGGTGGCCCTGGGACACGGATTCGCTGGTGAAGAGATGGTGGCGCGGCTGCACCGGTGGTGACCTCGTAGGGTGTGGCGGCAAGGGTAGTTGCGTCTTCGGCCGTCACCAACGCTGGTGACGAACGGCGTCGTCGCGCCGGGGTCGTCGGGACGATGCTGAACGGCGGTCGGCGGCGATCGGGCCGAGGGTCACCACGCCGAGGATCTCGACCTCGTCGGGGATCTCGAGGAGTCGCCGGACGTCGCCCGCGCGGTGGCCACCGAGGAAGCCGGCGCCGAGGCCGGCATCGACGGCGGCGAGCAGGATGGCCATGAGGGCGGCGCCCCCGTCCACCCACCACCAGGGGATGGCCAGGGCCTTCGGATCTTTGTCCGGCTCCGCGTACCGGCCCCGGTATCGGCCCGGTTCGACGCAGAGCACCAGGTGGGCCGCCGCCGAGGAGAGCCAGGGGTCGTAGCCTCGCTCGAGATGGGCAGGCTCGCCGCACGCCTCGGCGATGGCGGCGAGGCGCGTCGGCTCGGTGACCAGGATCACGGTGACGCCCTGTGCGTTTCCCGCAGTCGGTCCGCGGGTCGCCGCCGTGGCGATGCGCTCCAGGACCTGGAGCTCGACGGCGCCGCCCGGGGCGTGGTGGCGGATCATCCGGCGTCGGCGGAGGACCTCGTCGAAGTCCATCAGAGGTCCTCGAGACCCGCCTGGATGTCGATCAGGGCCTGCTTGGCGTCAGCGAAGAGCATCACCGTGCCGTCTTTGGTGAACAGTGGGTTTTCGATCCCGGCGAATCCGGAGGCCATGCTGCGTTTCACCACTACCACCGTGGTCGCCTTGTCCACTTCGATGATCGGCATGCCATAGATGGGGCTCCCCGGCTCGTCGCGCGCCGCCGGGTTGACCACGTCGTTGGCGCCGAGCACCAGGGCGACGTCGGTGCGGTCGAGGGCGGCGTTCGCCTGCTCCAGGTCGAGGAGCCGGTCGTACGGAACGTCGGCCTCGGCGAGCAGCACGTTCATGTGACCCGGCATCCGCCCGGCCACCGGATGGATCCCGTAGAGCACCTCGACCCCGCGGGTCTCTAGGGCGGTGGCCAGGGATCGGACGGCATGCTGCGCCTGGGCGACGGCGAGGCCGTAGCCGGGCACCACGAGGACCCGGGACGCATAGGCGACGGCGATGGCCACGTCGTCGGCGCTGGTGGCGCGGACGTCGCCGCCGACCGCGCTCGGCGCAGCCGTTCCGTCGGAGCCGAAGGCCGCGAAGAGGACGTTGCTCAGCGGGCGGTTCATCGCCTTGGTCATGAGCGTGGTGAGGATCAGACCCGACGCACCCACCAGGGCGCCGCCGATGATCAGGATGGGACTCTGGATCACGAAGCCGGCTGCGGCGGCAGCGACTCCCGACAGCGAGTTGAGCAGCGAGATGACCACCGGCATGTCGGCCCCACCGATGGGGAGCACCAGCGAGATTCCCATGACCAGCGCCACCGCCGCCACAGTGAGGAACCCGGTCGGCGACTGGGTGACCCCGGCCCAGACCGCAGCCGCCACCAGGGTCAGACCGAGCACGCCGTTGACGATGCGTTGGAGGGGGAAGGTGATCGGCGCGCCCCGCAGGATCCCCTGGAGCTTGGCGAAGGCGATGATGCTGCCGGTGACGGTTATCCCACCGACCACGATCGACGCCACCATCGAGACCATGGTGTCGGTGTCGAATCCGTCCCCGCCGACGAAGGCGACCCCGGCGACGAGACCCGAGGCGGCGCCGCCGAATCCGTTGAGCAGGGCGACCAACTGGGGCATCGCGGTCATCTGGACGCGGAGCGCGGCGATGATGCCGATCACGGCTCCGGTGCCGAGCCCGGCGGCAACGACCCACCAGGCCACACCGGCGGTACCCACGGTGGTCAGCACGGCGACGAGCATCCCGGTGGCGGCGATGCGGTTCCCCGACCTCGCCGTGCGGGGCGACCCCAGACGGCGGAGACCGAGGATGAAGGCGGCCGCCGCCGCCAGCTGGACCAGGGTGAGGGCCTGGGCGTTCATTCGTCGTCACCCTTCGGGGTGCGGCCCGGAGCGCGGAACATCCTCAGCATGCGGTCGGTCACCAGGAACCCGCCGACGACGTTGATCGTCGCCGTGGTGACCGCCACGAAGGCCATGACGGTCGCCAGCGTGGGTTCGCTCGCCTGGGTGGCGACAACCGCCCCGACCAGGGTGATCCCGGAGATGGCGTTCGCCCCGGACATCAGCGGCGTGTGCAGGGTGGGGGGAACCTTGGTGATCACCTCGAAACCGACGAATGCGGCGAGGACGAAGACGACGATGCCGGCGATAAGCGGGTCGGTCATGCCGGCGACCCGAGAGCCTGGGCGACCCGATCAGACACGATGCGGCCATCGCGGGCGATACAGGCCTCGCGTCCGATCTCGCCCTCCACCGAGAGCTCGCCGTCTCCGGCGAGATGGGAGATGAGGGCGAGGATGTTCTTGCCGAGCATCTCGGAAGCATCTCCGGCGGTGCGCGAGGAGAGGTCGAGGGGCCCGTGGATGACCACCCCGTCGTGGTCGACCACCTCGCCCGCCCGGGTCAGCTCGCAATTGCCCCCGGTCGACGCCGCCAGGTCCACGATGAGGGACCCGGGTTTCATGGCCTCCACCATGGCAGCGGTGACCAGGGTGGGGGCCCTGCGTCCCGGCACTGCCGCCGTCGAGATGACCACGTCGGCGGCGGCGACCGCGTCGGCGAGGGCCTGCTGCTGTGCGGCGCGGGTTTCCTCGTTGACCTCGGTGGCGTATCCGCCGCCGGAAGGGGCAGCATCGCTGACCGGGCCACCGACGAACGACGCTCCCAGGCTCTCGATCTGCTCGCGGGCCTCGGGACGAATGTCGTAGGCGGAGACGGCGGCTCCGAGGCGCCGGGCGGTGGCGATCGCCTGCAAACCGGCGACACCGGCGCCGAGGACCAGGACTCGCGATGGGCGAATGGTCCCGGCGGCGGTGATCAGCATCGGGAAAAAGCGCGGCAGCTCGCTGGCGGCGAGCAGGACCGCCTGGTATCCGGCGACATTCGCCTGGCTCGATAGCGCGTCCATCGACTGCGCCAGCGTGGTGCGGGGGATCATTTCGAGAGCGATGAGGGTGGCGCCGGTGGCGGCGAGCTCGACGGCGCGGTCTGGCTCACCGAGCGGGTCGAGGAAACCGATCACCGCAGCACTCCCGGCGATGTCGTCCGGGGTGAACGGCCCGACCCCGACGAGCAGGTCGGCCGGTTCCGGCGTCCCGGCGAAGACGTCGGCGCCGGCGTCGCGGTACGCCGCATCGGGAAAGCCGGCGCGTTGGCCGACCCCGGCGGGTACGGCGACCGAGTGACCCTCCCCTATCAGTGTCGTCACCGTCTTCGGGGTGAGCGCGACGCGCCGTTCACCATCGGTGGCGTCTCGGTGCACTCGGATTCGCATCGGGGGTCAGGCTACCCGTCGGCGAGTGCCTCCTCAGCGCAGGGTCGCCCAGTCGGTGCCGTCGGGAAGCAGCTGGTTCGCCTCGGGCGGCCCCCACGAGCCGGCCGGATACTCGTGGAAGGGGAGGTCGTAGGAGAGGGTCGGGGCGAAGAGGCGCCATGCCTCCTCGGCCTCGTCGCCGCGAACGAACAGCGTCTGGTCGCCGTCGAGCAGGTCGCCGATCAGGGTGTGGTACGCCTCGGGGATCGGCGCCAGCTCGTCGTACGAGAACCGCAGGGGAATGGTGCGCACTGCGTTGTCGGCCGCCGGATCCTTCACCTCGATGTGCAGGGCGAAGCCCTCGTCCGGCTGAAGCGTGAGGAAGAGGCGGTTGGGGTGAGTGACGCAGTCGTCCGGCCCCGCATGGAAGAAGCAGATCGGCGGGGGGCGGAAGGTGACGACCACCTCGGTGAGCCGGCGGCTCATCGCCTTGCCGGTGCGAAGGTAGAACGGGACGCCCTGCCATCGCCAGTTGTCGATCCAGAGCCTGATCGCGGCGAAGGTGGGAACCCGGGAGTCCTCGGCGACGCCATCGGTGGTGCGATACGCCGCCACCGGAGCACCGTCGATGGATCCTTCTCCGTACTGACCGACGACGACGGCGCGTTCGGGGATGCCGCGGATCGAGCGCAGCACTTTGACCTTCTCGTCGCGGATGGCGTCAGCCTCGAAGGCCGGGGGCGGCTCCATGGCGACGAGGGTGAGCACCTGGGTGAGGTGGCTCTGCAGCATGTCGCCGATGGCGCCGGTGAGTTCGTAGAAGCGGCCCCGGCCGCCCACGTCGAGCGTCTCGGCAACGGTGATCTCGACCCGATCGATGCTGGAGCGGTTCCACGATGCCTCGAACACGGGGTTGGTGAATCGGAAGACGAGCAGGTTCTGCACCGTCTCCTTGCCGAGGTAGTGATCGATTCGATACACCTGATCCTCATCGAACCATCGGTGGGTGAGCTCGTTGAGTCGGTGTGCCGAGTCCAGGTCGCGTCCGAACGGCTTCTCGACGACGAGGCGTACCCATCCCGGGGCGCGATGCAGGCCTGCCGTGCCGAGGGCCTCTATAACCGGGGCGAAGGCGGTGGGCGGGAGCGCCAGATAGAAGATGCGGTTCCCGGCGAGGTCGTGCTCCGCTTCCAGTCGTGCGATGCGGTCGGCGAGGGAGTCGGCCGAACCGTCTTCGGCGGCTTGGTGGTAGTGCACCCGCCGTCGGGCCCACTCGGCGGCCTCGCGGTCGGCGACGCCAGCGGCGAGCAGGGACTTGGTTGCCGTCTGCTGGAGGTCGGCATCGGTGAGATCGCCGGTGGCCACACCGAGCACCAGCGAGCCGTCCTCGGGGTCGAGCGTGCTGTGGAGTGCCGGGAACAGTCGGCGGGAGGCGAGGTCGCCGGTGGCTCCGTAGACCACGAAGAGCAAGGAGCCCGACCGGCTCACGCGTTGTACGACCCGGAGGCCACGTCTCCGCCGCTGCCGGTCCAGTTGGTGTGGAACCACTCGTCCCGGGGACGATCGGTCCGCTCATAGGTGTGGGCCCCGAAGTAGTCGCGCAGCGCCTGGATCAGGTTCGCCGGCAAACGGGCGCTGCGGACCGCGTCGAAGAAGGCGAGCGCCGACGAGTAGGCCGGAGCCGGGACCCCCGATCCGACCGCGGCCCGCACGGTGCGCCGCCATCCCTCGAGCGCGTCGGTGATGGCGTCGGCGAACACCGGCGCCAGCAGCAGCGACCCGAGGTCGGGGTCGGCGGCGTAGGCGGCCCTGATGTCCTCGAGGAAGGCGGCGCGGATGATGCACCCGGCCCGCCACATGGCCGCGATCGAGCCCAGGTCGAGATCCCAGTCGCGCTCGTCGGCCATGGCTTGCAGCAGCATGAATCCTTGCGCATAGGACACCACCTTGGATGCGTAGAGGGCATTTTCGAGGTCGGTGAGGGTGAGCTCGTCGTCGGTGATCGGAGCCGTGCCTCCTCCCAGGACGGTAGCCGCCTGTTGGCGTTCGTCGTACAGCGCCGAGACCGCCCGAGCGAACACGGCTTCGGCGATCAGCGTCACCGGGATCCCGATAGCGAGGGCCGACTCGACGGTCCAGCGGCCGGTGCCTTTCTGGCCGGCGGCGTCGAGGATGGTGTCGAGGGTGGGTGCCCCGTCCTCGCGGTGGGCGAGGATGTCGGCGGTGATCTCGATGAGGTACGACTCGAGGCGCCCGGCATTCCACTCTTTGAACACGGTCGCCATCATCTCGTGGTCCATCCCGAGGCCACGGCGCATCAGGTCGTAGACCTCGGCGAGTAGCTGCATGTCCCCGTATTCGATGCCGTTGTGAATCATCTTGACGAAGTGGCCGGATCCGCCCGGACCGATCCAGTCGCAGCAGGGACGCCCATCGGCGGCGCGCGCCGCGATCGCCTGGAGGATCTCACCGATGATCGGCCAGGCGCCGGCCGATCCGCCCGGCATGATCGACGGACCGTGGCGGGCGCCCTCTTCGCCCCCGGAAAAGCCGGCGCCGACGAAGTGGAGCCCCTCGGTCTCGAGTCGGGAGACCCGACGCTCGGTGTCCTCGAAGTGGCTGTTGCCGCCATCGATCACCACGTCGCCCGGATCGAGGAGTGGGATCAGGTCGTCGAGCACGGCGTCCACCGGCGTGCCTGCCTTCACCATCAGCAGGATCCGCCGCGGCGAGGAGAGTTGGGAAGCGAGCGCTGCCAGCGAGTCGACCCCCACGATCGACATGCCGTCGGCGGGACCGGCGACGAACTCGTCGGTGCGCTCGGTGGTCCGGTTGTAGACGGCGACCCGATAGCCCTTGTCGGCCATGTTCAGGGCGAGGTTCTGGCCCATCACAGCCAGTCCGACGAGTCCGATGTCGGCGGCGGGGTCGGTCCGGACGGTGGAGGTCACCGGGCCAAGGCTACCGGCCCGGGGCGATCACCCGGGAAGCGGTGGGATCTCGGTCGCGAACAGCCACTCCTCGAAGAAGTCGGCGAGATCCAGGGCCGCGACCTCCTCGGCGAGGGCGATGAAGTCGGCGGTGGTCGCGTTGCCGTGGCGATACCGCTCGGCGTAGTCTCGCAGCAGGGTGCGCATGGCCTCGTCGCCGATCTCGGCTCGCAGCGCGTAGAGCGTGAGCGCCCCACGCCAGTAGACCGCACCCTCGAACATGTCCTCGGGGCCGGGGTTTCCGATGGTCGGATGGGGTCGTTGGGCGGTCGCCTGATGACGGCGCAGCGCTTCTTGGTGCATCGCCGCCGGACCCCGGTCGTGCTCGATCCAGAGCAGCTCGGCGTAGCTGGCGAATCCCTCGTTGAGCCAGATGTCGCGCCAGGTGGCAACCGAGACGCTATTGCCGAACCACTGGTGGGCTATCTCATGCAGCACCGTGATCTCCCCGACGGCGCCGCGCCCGACGACCGACATGGTTTGGGTTTCCAGGGCGATGGAGAACTCGGGGACGATCACGTGGCCGTAGCGGTCGAAGGGGTAGGGGCCGAACCAGGTGGCGAGGAATCCGATCATCTCCGGGGCCCTCAGCAGCGATGGTGGTGGCACCGCGGCGAGGTCGAGGGGCAGGTAGTCAGCGACCGACACGCCGTCGACCACACCGGATTCCACGCGCTCCAGTTCTCCGACGACGACCGTCGCCAGGTAGGTGGCCATGGGGTCGTCCATCCGCCAGCCGAAGGTCCGCCCCCCCGGCCCTTCGACGACGGGGACCGGGCGGCCATTCGACACGGCGACGAACGGCTCGGGCACGGTCACCTCGATGGCGAAGGTCGCCTTGTCGCTGGGGTGGTCGTTGGCGGGGAACCAGGTCCGCGCCCCGTCGGGCTCGGCGATCACGTGGACGCCCTCGGCGGTGACGACCCACCCCGCCCGGGTGTCGAAACCGGGGATGAAGAACGGTTCGGGAACACCCGCGTAGGTCACTCCGACGACGATGCGCGTCCCGGCGGCGATGGGGGCCGGCGGTTCCAGGATGAGCTTCGCTCCCTGCCTCCGGTACGGCACCGTGATGCCGTCGATTCGGGTCTCGTGGACGGTGAGGCCGAGCAGGTCGAGAGCGATCTCGGCGAGCGGGGCGATGGCCACCGTGGTGAGGTCGGCCTCGGCGGCGACGATCTCGCCGGTGTCGGGATCGACCCACAGCGCGAGGTGGTAGTGCTCGACGTCGATGCCGGCGTTCCCCAGGTCCGGAAAGTACGGGTCGCCGATGGACCCGGGGATGCCATCGACGACGGTGGTCGACGGGATCGGGGGTGCGGTGGTGGTGGTCGGAGCGACCGTATCGGCAGTCGTCCCGGTCGGGTCAGGGGGAGGCGCTCCGGTGCACCCGACGAGGCCGAACAGGACGGCCGCGGTGGCGGCGCGGAGACGAAGGGGCATCGACGCGACGATAGCCAGAGCCGGCGGCTGGGTAGCGTCGGTGCGATGGACCTCCCCACCGCAGCCGCCATCGGACGCCTCGTGCCCCGAGCGCTCGACGCCGCCCGAAAGGCGCTCCGGGACGCCGACGACAAGGAGATCCCTCCCCGGCTCAAGGCTCGACTCCAGCGGGTACGGGCCGCGTCGGGGACGCTTCCCCCGCCGCTGGTGAGGCCACTCATCGAGGCCCTCGACGAGGACGCATGGCTCCGGGGGCGGGCGATCGCCGCCTGGCCGGAGGCGGCGGGGGAGCTCCCGGAGTCGGAGCATCACGCCTCGGCGCTGTTTCTGCTGCGCCCTGAGGGCTGGGAGACGGTCTTCGCCGCGGTCGCGATGGCCCGGGCGGCTCGCGAGGCGGATGCTCGAGCCGATCGGGCCCTACAGCAAGCGGACGATGCGGCCGAAGCGGCGGGAGCGGCGAAACGGCGCGAGCGCGATGCCGAAAGGCGGGCGCGCCAGGCGGAAGCCGCACGCCGAGAGATCGACCGGGTTCAGCGGGAACCGATGAGAGCGCTTCGCGTGGAGGAGACACGGGCCCAGGCGGCCCTCGGTGAGGCCACGGCGGCCTGGGAGGCGGAGCGTCGGCGGCTCGAAGCGGAGACCGACAGACTCGAGGGGTCCGTCGGCGCCCTCCGGAAGGAGGTTCGCTCCCTGAGAGCGGCTCGGGCCGAGGCCGAGAGGGCGGCGCGGGCCGCAGCCGGTGGCGCGTCGTGGACCGAGCGCGAAGCGGTCGTACTCGCCGAGCACCTCGACCAAGTGGCGTTGCAGGCGCGTCTTCCTCGGGATCCTGGATTCGACGATCGGCCGCACGAGTCGCCGCGCTTCACGCTGCCTGCCGGGGTGCGCCCGGACGAGGCGGCGGCCATCGACGCCGTGGTGCGATGGGGTGGACCCATCTGGCTCATCGTCGACGGGTACAACGTGGGCCTCCAGGTCGTCGACGAGCCGGGGGAGGCTCGGGAGCGGTTGTGGGTTGTGGGCACTCGCCTGGTGACCGCGGGAAGCCTCCTGGTCTCGCTGGTGTGGGACTCACGAGACGGGGAACACCAAGTGACCCGACAGCGCGGCCTCGAGGTGCGATTCGCCGGACTGGGGACCACCGCCGACGACGAGATCGTGGCGATGCTTGCTTCGGCGTCGCGGCCGGCCGTGGTGGTCACCAGCGACCGGGAGCTCCGAGAGCGAGCGATCGCCCGCGGCGCGACGGTGATCCAGTCCGAGGCCCTGATCGCCTGGTCCAATCAGCGGGGCTGAGCGCCGCTTCACCCAGCCTGTGAACGCGGGGTTTCGGGAGTCTGCACGCGGGGGACGAGCCGTAGGGTCGGCACCAGGCCGGCGTCGGCGAGCACGTCGAGCGCCGCGGCCTGCTCCCGGTCGACTTCGATGGGGCCGAGCATGTCGCGTAGCAGCAGTGAGACGACACAGTCCTCGCAGGCGTCGGTGTGTTGCATCGAGCATTCGTCGCAGTCGATGAGCATCCGGTCCTCCTTCAGCGGCATATCCACCATGACGGGCACGGTACGGACGGCGTGTGACAGAAATGTTGCCGGTTGCCTGTTGCCGGTTATCTCGTCTGCCGTCTGCCTTGCCGTAGCCTGGGGCGCATGAGCCTTCGCGACGACGTTCTCGCCGCCGGGCGGGTCGCCGGGCTCGCTGGAGTCGGGGTGTGCGCCGCTGAGCCATTCTCCGATGTCGAAGAGAACTTGCGCGATGCGGTGGCGTCGGGGCGCTCTGCCGGGATGCGTTTCACTTTCGGGACGCCCGAGCGATCGAGTGACGTCACGGCGAGTTTCGCCTGGGCCCGGTCGCTCGTGGTCGGCGCCCACGCCTACCTCCCCGCAGCGGGTAACCCGATCCCCGGCGACGGTGAGGGGAGGGTTGCCCGGTTCGCCGTGTCCGATCACTACGCACCGCTGCGTGAGGCCCTGACGACGATCGCCGACCTGTTACGGGCACGGGGCCATGAGGCGCAGATGCTCGCCGACGACAGCCGTCTGGTCGATCGCGCCGCGGCCGTCAGGGCCGGGGTCGCCTGGTGGGGGAAGAACACCATGGCACTGATACCCGGGTATGGCCCGTGGGTGCTCCTGGGCAGCGTGGTGACCGACGCCATCATCGACTCCGACGAGCCGATGCGCCGCACCTGTGGCACCTGTGAAGCCTGCCTCCCTGCCTGCCCCACCGGGGCCCTCATCGAGCCCGGCATCCTCGACGCGCGGCGGTGCATCGCTTACCTGCTGCAGTCGCCCGGGAACATCCCCGAAGGATTCCGGGAGGCCGTGGGTGATCGGTTCTACGGGTGTGACGACTGCCTCGACGCCTGTCCTCCCGGCGCCCCGCTGGTGCGGAGGTCTCCGGACACCACCGAGACTCCTGACATGGCGGCGGTCTTGGAGAGCTCCGACGAGGAGCTGCTCGATCGATTCCGACGCTTCTACATCCCGGAACGGGATCCGGCCTTCCTCCGTCGGAACGCGCTCGTCGTCCTGGGCAACGTCGGCGACCGGTCGCATCGGTCACTGGTCGCCGGCTTCGCCGCCTCAGACGACCCCATGCTGAGCGAGCACGCCCGTTGGGCACTCGCTCGCATCGACGAGCGGCTGGCCGGAGCATGCTGATCGTCTCCGACATCCACGGTGCCTTCGAACCGCTGGCGCGGGTGGCGGGGCGCGGTGAGCCCCTGCTGGTCCTGGGCGACCTCCTCAACGTCATCGACTACCGGACCATGGACGGCATGCTCGTCGACGTGTTGGGGCGCGCCCTGGTCGCCGACGTCGTGGAGCGGCGGTCCCGGGGGGACCACGACGGGGCCAACCACGCCTGGCGGACCGCGGTGGCCGGATCCGAGGAGGCGGTGCGCCGCCGGTTCCACGAACTCACCGTCAGCGCCTACGAGACCGCGGCCACCGCCCTCGCCGGATCGGACGCCATCGTCACCTACGGCAACGTCGACCGCCCCGACCTGCTCGAAGCCTCGCTGCCCGAGGGGGTCCGCTTCGTCGAGGTGGGCGTGGTCGAGGTCGAAGGCCGGTCCGTCGGGATCGTCGGCGGAGGTATCCCGTCGCTGGGAACGCCAGGCGAGGTGGCCCACGAGGTGATGCGGGAGCGACTGTTCGGTCTCGGCGAGGTCGACATCCTGTGCACCCATGTGGCACCGGCGGTGCCCCAGCTGAGCCTCGACGTGATCGGGGGGAGTACCAAGCAATCCCAAGCCGTGCTCGACTATCTCCTCCGGTTTCGACCCGGATGGCACTACTTCGGCGACATCCACCAGCCCCAGGCGGTGAGCTGGCGGGTGGGGAGCACCGTGTGTCGCAACGTCGGCTACTTCCGGGCGACCGGGCGGGCCGTGCGTCATGGCTGAGAGCGCGCGCCAATAGGCTCGCCCCCCGGAATAAGGTTTCTGCTTGGCACAAGCAGAAACCTCATCGGCCCCGCGACCTATTGGCGCGCGCTCTGAGGTCGATCTCGGGCGGCTCGCCGCGGCATACGACCATCGCGTCGAGGCCGGCGCAGTCCGGCGAGCAGGCATCGCTGCCGACACGACGGGGCTCGGCTCCGGCGCGACCGTGGTCGACGTGGGAGGTGGCAGGGGGGTCCACGCCGTCGTGTTCACCGAGCGCGGGGCCCGTGCCGTCGTCGTCGATCCGTCGCCGGCGATGGTCCTCGCCTCACACCGTCGGGGCGTCGTCGGCGTGGTCGCCCGGGGCGAGTCGCTTCCCATCGCGGACGGTGTGGTGGACCTCGTCTACTTTCACCTGTCCATCCATCACGGCGCCTGGCCCGACATGCTCGCCGAGGCCGCTCGGGTGGCCGGATCTCGGGGCCGGATCTGGGTGTGGACCTTCCCCGACACCTATCACGAGAACTCGTACCTGGCCCGCTGGTTTCCTTCGGTGGCTGCCATCGATGCAGCCCGTTTCCCCCCGGTCGAGGGCCTGCGCACCGGACTCGCCGATCTCGGACTCGTCGTCGCCCCGACCGTGGCCCATCACGATCGGATCAGTCGCCCCGCCGGTGCCTGGATGGCGGCGGTTCGGGCCGGTTTCGTCAGCACGCTCCATCTGGTCCCGCCCGATGAGATCGAAGCCGGCTTGGTTGCCTTCGGGAGCCGGCACCCCGATCCGTCCGAGTCGATCGAGTACGACCTGCCCTACCTGGGTCTGCACGCCGAAGGGCCGGGGCTAGTGTCATGAGTGTGGAAGGCACGATGCGCACGAGCGAGGCGGCGGCGCCTCCGGAGGCGGTGTTCGCCGTCGCCACCGATCTCGAGTCGTACCCGGAGTGGGCGGACGGGGTGACCCGCGTCGAGGTGCTCGAACGGGACGAGTCGGGCCTCCCCAGGCGGGCACGCTTCGAGGTGGACGGGTTCGTCCGCCAGATATCCTACGAGCTGGAGTATCGCTATGACCCGCCCCACCGGATCACCTGGACAGCGATTCCCGGCGACGACATCCGCGACATGGAGGGTTCCTACGAGTTCACCGCCAAGGCCGACGGCATGACCGAAATCGTGTATGCCCTCCGGGTCGATCCGGCGTTCACGGTGCCCGGCTTCCTGCGCAGGCAAGCGGAGCGTCAGATCGTCCAGGCGGCCATCCGCAACCTGCGTCGCCGTGCCGAGGCGATGCAGGGCGGCTCCACCGATTGACCATGTCTGAGGGCGTCCTCGCGGTCGACGCCGGCGGCACCTCGGTTCGGATCGCCCAATTCGCCGAGGGTGATGACACGCCCGGTCCCATCGTCGAATGGGCCACCCCTCCCGACGCTGGCGACCTCGTCGACGGGATCATCGGCGCTGCCCGTGCTCTCGAGGCCCCATTCACCGCTGCGGGGGTGGGAATCGCCGGTCTGGTCGACCACGACACCGGGACGCTCGTGTGGTCGCCGCACGTCACGGGACCCATCCCTCTGGAGCGAGAGCTCGGCTCGGCCCTGGGGGTTCCGGTCAAGGTGGACAACGACGCCAACGCTGCCGCACTCGCCGAGGCCACCCGGGGTGCCGGGCGTGGGCATCGGATGGTGCTCATGGTCACGGCGGGCACCGGCATCGGTGGTGGCCTGGTGGTCGACGGCCGCGTTGAGCGCGGACGGGGCTTTCTGGGGGAGATCGGACATCTACCCCTCGACGATGCCGACACGCCGTGCCAATGCGGGCTGCTCGGGTGCTGGGAGGCCGTCGCCTCCGGTACGGCGCTCGACCGCGCTGCGGCGGCCCTCCTCGGCGGGGACGCCACCGGGGAGGACCTGGCGGCAATCGCCGAAACGGATGACGCGGCTCGGCAGGCGCTGACGGGCGTCGCCCGATGGTTCGGCGTCGGGCTTGGCGCGCTGGTCAACCTCCTCGACCCGGATGTGATCGTCGTCGGCGGTGGTGTCGCCGGGATCGGGCCGGCGTTCCTGGATCCTGCGGTCGAGGCGATGGCGGCGGCGGTGACCGGGTCGGCTGCGCGGTCGCCCACGCCGGTCTTCCCGGCGCACTTCGGCGCGTCGGCCGGTCTGGTCGGAGCGGCGCTGTTGGCACATGAGAGCCGGTCGATCGACGCACCCCCGTAGACTCCGCATCGCCCTCGGTCGAGGAGTCCTCATGTCGTTCGCCGTACTGTTCCCCGGGCAGGGGAGCCAGCACGTCGGTATGGGTGGCGATCTGTTCGATGCCCGACCCGACCTGCTCGGCGCCGCCGCCGACGAGGTCCTCGGGTGGTCGCTGCGGCGCCTGTGTCTCGACGGTCCCGAGGAGGCCCTGACCGGTACCGACCGGGCTCAGCCGGCGTTGTACGCGGTGGCCCATGCCCTGTGGCGCACGCTCGTCGATCGCCTGGAGGGTCCTCCGCAGGCGGCGGCCGGGCACTCCCTCGGCGAGTACACGGCGCTCGTCGCCGCCGACGCACTGTCGTACGCCGCCGGTCTGGCCCTCGTCGCCGCCCGGGGCCGGGCCATGGCGGCAGCGGCGGAGCTGGAACCGTCGGGTATGGCGGCGCTGATCGGTGGCGACGATGCCGCCGCCGAGGCACTGGTTGCGACGCGACGCGACCTGGGCGGTCGGCTGTGGGTGGCGAACCTGAACGCGCCCGGGCAGGTCGTGGTCGCCGGTGGAGTCGAGGACATCGCCTGGGCGGTGGAGTCGGCATCCGAGCACGGGGTCCGACGCGTCGTGCCCCTCAAGGTGGCCGCAGCGTTTCACTCGTCCTTCATGGTGCCGGCAGCTGCCGCCCTCGCCGAGGCGATGGGGGAGGTGGTCTTCGCTCCTCCGGCCTTCCCGGTGTGGGCCAACGCCACGGCCGCACCCCATGACGATTCGATCGGGGACACCCTGCTCGCCCAGTTGACCGCGCCGGTGCGATTCGGGGACAGCCTGAGCGCCATGGCCGCCGCCGGGGTCGACACCTTCGTGCATGTCGGGCCCGGCGACGTAACCGCGGGGCTCGCCCGGAAGTCGGTACAGGGTGCGACGACGCTGGTGGTATCCAGCCTGGACGACGTGGCCGGGGTGGCCGCTGCGCTCGCCTCGTAGCATGATGGCTCCTCGGAGGTGAATGGCCCGTGCACAACAGCGTGATAACCGGTTGGGGGCGCTGCCTGCCGCCCGCGGTGCTCACCAACGCCGACCTGGAGACCGTCACCGATACGAGTGACGAGTGGATCACGACGAGAACCGGCATCAAGGAGCGTCGGATCAGCCACGTCGAAGTGTCCGATCTGTCAGCGGTGGCGGCCCGGCGCGCCCTCGCTGCAGCCGGTCTGGAGGCGACCGACTTGGACATGATCCTCATGGCGACCTGCAGCCCCGACCGCGCCATCCCCGGTGCCGGGACGATGGTGCAGGCGAAGATCGGCGCGGTCAACGCGGTGGCGATGGACCTCAACGCGGCATGCTCCGGCTTCCTGTTCGCCCTGGCGACAGCCGATCAGATGATCAAGACCGGAGCGATGCGGCGAATCCTGGTCGTGGGCGCGGAGAAGCTGTCGTTCTGGCTCGACTTCAGCAACCGCAGCACCTCCGCGCTCTTCGGCGACGGCGCCGGCGCCGTGATCGTCGAAGCATCCGACGAGGACGCCGGTGTGCTCGCCTTCGAGTTGGGATCTGACGGGACCGCCGGCTACCTGCTGTGCGTGCCCGCCAGCGGCACCGAGGGCAACCCGCTACGCGACATGCTCCCGACGATCCTGATGGAGGGGCCCGAGGTGTTCCGGCGGGCGGTGACCGCCATGGGCGATGCCTCGGCGCGTGTCGTGGAGCGCGCCGGCCTCGGCGTCGAGGATGTCGACCTGTTCATCCCGCATCAGGCGAACGTCCGGATCATCGACGCCACGGCCCGTCGCCTCTCCCTCGATCCCGGCAAGGTGTTCGTCAACATCGCCTCGTACGGGAACACGTCGGCGGCGACGATCCCGATCGCCCTGTCGGAAGCGGTGGAAGAGGGCCGGATTCAACCGGGTTCGGTGCTCGTCTTCGCCGCTTTCGGAGGCGGGTTCACCTGGGCTGCCATGGCCTATCGATGGGGTTCACGAGTCGAGCCGCTCGGAGTCTCCGACGCTCAGTTGCCGCCGTCGTCGGCGTCGGCGCTCGAGCTGCTGGCCCCGAATCTCGAAGTCCATGGGACGGGCCTGTGAGCCGCGTCGCCCTGGTCACCGGCGCTTCGCGCGGCATCGGTCGTGCCGTGGCCGAGCGACTGGCCGCCGATGGGTACCGGGTCGCGGTCAACTACCACACCGGCAGCACGGCGGCCGACGAGGTCGTGGCGGCGATCGCGGCGGCTGGGGGAGAGGCGATGGCCATCGGGGCCGACGTCGGTGACGGGGGGGCGGTCACGGCCATGTTCGACGCGGTGGTCGAGCGGTTCGGTCCGGTCGAGGTGTTGGTGAACAACGCCGGCGTGACTGCCGACGACCTGCTGCTGCGGATGGCCCCCGAGGCGTGGGACCGGGTCATCCGGACCAACCTGACTTCCGCCTACCTGTGCACGCGAGCGGCCCTCAGGGGGATGCTCAAGGCGCGCTGGGGCCGCATCGTCAGTGTCACCTCGGTGGCCGGCATCACCGGCAATCCAGGCCAGGCGAACTACGCCGCTGCCAAGGCGGGGTTGATCGGGTTCACCCGGAGCGTCGCCAAGGAGGTGGGATCACGGGGGATCACGGTCAACGCCGTCGCCCCGGGCTTCGTCGACACCGACATGACCGGTGCGCTCGACGACTCGGTGAAGGGGGCGGTGCTGCCGGCGATTGCTCTGGGCAGGTTCGGAGAACCAGGCGAGATCGCGGCCGCCGTGGGCTATCTTGCCTCGGACGGTGCCGCGTATGTGACTGGCCACGTCCTCGTGGTGGACGGCGGCCTGTCGTTCTAGACGAGCACCTATCGACGACGCAGACAGGGAGACCAGCATGGACAGGGCGCAGGTAGAGGAGAAGATGACCGAGCTCCTGGTCAACGAACTCGGCATTCCGAAGGACAAGATCGCGATGGGGGCCTCGTTTGAGGCAGACCTCGAGGTCGACTCGCTGGGGGTGGTCGAGTTGCTCATGGCGCTGGAGGACACCTTCGGCGTGACCATCCCCGACGAGGAGGCCGAGTCGATCGGCACCGTCGGTCAGGCGGTCGACCTCGTCCTGGAGAAGCTGCAGAGCTGACCGTGTCGCGACGCGTCGTCGTCACCGGCCTCGGGACCGTCAACCCGCTCGGCCACACTGTCGACGAATTCTGGGCTGCAGCACTGGCCGGCACTCCCGGTGTAGGTCCGATCACCGCGTTCGACGCCAGTGGCTTCAAGGCGCGGATCGCCGCCGAGATCCACGGTTTCGACCCTGAGGTGTACATCGAACGCCAGGAGGCTCGCCGCCTCGACCGCTACGACCAGCTGTTCTGGGCGTCGTCGGCACAGGCGATCGCCGACGCCGGCCTTTCCTACGAGGAGGACGATCCGGCGGCGTACCGGGCCGGCGTGGTCGTCGGGTCGGGGATCGGCGGGATCATGGCCTTTCAGGACGGTATCGATGCGCTACGCCAGCGCGGGCCTGACCGGGTGAGCCCGTTGGTGATCACGCAGATCATCTCGAACATGGCCGCAGGTCTGGTGTCGATCCGATACAACCTGTTCGGGCCGAACTCGTGCATCGTGACGGCCTGCGCCGCCTCGGCCAACGCCATCGGCGATGCCGCAGAGATCATCAAGCGCGGCGCCGCCGACGTGATGGTGGCGGGCGGTGCCGAGGCGCCGATCATCGAGTTCACCGTCGCCGCATTCGCCCAGTCCCGGGCGCTGTCGACCAACAACGACGATCCGGCTGGGGCGAGCCGCCCCTTCGATGCCAATCGCGACGGCTTCGTCATGGGCGAGGGAGCGGCCACCGTGGTGCTCGAGGAGCGGGAACACGCCCTTGCCCGAGGGGCGAAGATCCATGCCGAGGTCGTCGGATACGGCATGTCGGCGGACGGCTACCACATCACGCTGCCCCGACCAGGAGGAGCCGGTGCGGCGCGCGCCATGCAGAACGCCCTCGACGATGCCGGGCTCGGCGCAGACCAGATCGACTACATCAACGCCCACGGGACGTCGACCGCGGCCAACGACTCGACCGAGACCTCCGCCATCAAGACCGTGTTCGGAGATGGTGCCTACTCGGTACCGGTGTCGTCGACCAAGTCGATGACCGGGCACCTCCTCGGTGGTGCCGGTGCCCTGGAGTCGCTGGTGTGCATCCTGGCGATTCGCGACGGCCGGGTGCCCCCGACGATCAACTACGAGACCCCCGACCCCGAGTGTGACCTGGATTACGTGCCCAACGAAGCGCGCGACGTCCGGGTCGATCGGGCGATGACCAATTCGTTCGGCTTCGGCGGCCACAACGTGTCGCTCGTGTTCGCCCGGCACGAGTAGTCGGAGAGCCGCTCAGCAGCCTCCCGAAGGCGGGAGATCGTCGTCGGCGAAGGTCACGATGTCTCGGTCCAATGCGTCGCGGTGCTCGGCGAGAGAACGAAGCGCCAGGGCGGCGATCACCGCCACGCCGATGGCGGTCACCACGGCTCCAACCACGGCGGCGGCGATCGCTGACACCGTGCAGGAGGACGGGGCACACGACGCCCCGGTGACCGCGTAGCCGACCACACCGCCGCCGATCCCCGCGACCAGCGCCGGGATGCCGACCCACGGGTTGGGGAGCCTCATGGCCGGTCCCCTTGTCGCCGGCCGCGGTCGTCGAGTCCGGCCGCCGCCAGGATCTCGGGTGCGACCAGTTCGGGCGGAAAGGGCACGACCGACGGATCGTGAGCGGGAGGCGTCACGGCGAGGCGAACCTCCCTGGTCCAGGAGAGCGTCGACGCCGCCAGCGCCGCCGCGGCCACCGTGAACCCCTGAGGAGCGCCGGAGAGGAGTGCCACGACCACCCCGAGCGCGGGATGGAGCCACCTCGCCGCCGTGAGGCTTCCGGGCACGGCGCGACCGAGGGCGAGCGCCAACACCACGCACCACGCAGACCATGCCCAAACGGCTCGGTGCGTGCCGAGCGGAGCGGCGAGCCCGGAAAAGGCAGGAGTGGCGACCAGGGCCAGGAGGAGGGCGGTCGCCGCGGGCGGGGGCCCGTCCGCTGATGGGAGCCGTCGCAGCCAGCGGTCTGGCCACGGTCCGATGAGTCCGACGAGCGCAGCAACGCTGGCCGCAGCGAGGAACCAAGACAGCGGGGTGCCATCACCGGCCGAACCGGCGGCGAGTGCGGCGCCGACGCATCCGTACAGGGCATACCTCGACCACCGGGTACGGCCGACGAGGAAGGCGGCGAGTGAGACGACGGCGAACAGGAGCAGCCCACCCGCCACCAGGGCCCCCGAAGAGGTGTGGTACACGGTTTCCCCGAGGACCAGTCGGACACCGGCGAGCACAACGGTGGCGGTCGTCAGGGCGGCGATGACGAACGGGCTGCGCGGCATGGGGGCATTATCCCCCGCTGCGGGATCCGCGATCAGCGGCTCGGTCGGGTGTCGATCAGGCCGGGGATCCGCTGGTTACCGATCTCGGTGTTGTACCGGTACAGCGCCTCGGGCAGCTCGCTGAAGTCCACCTCGAAGGAGTCACCGGGGGCCAGCACCGGGCTCTCGAACTCGCCGGTGCGCTCGGTGATCACGTACTCACGGGGTGGGTCCTGGTTCTCCCACCGCACGATCCAGTGCGTCTCGAGGTTCAGGCTGAGGTTCGAGGGCGCAAATCGCCCGTTGGAGATCACGACCACGATGACGCCTTCGGGGGGCGGTTCGGTGGTCGTGGTGACCGCTGGGATCTGATTGCGCTCGAGGGCCTGGGGCGATGGGCCACTGGCACAGGCCGTGGCGATCAGGCCACTCATGATGGGGATCAGCAGCAGGGTTCGACGCAACGCAGGCCTTTTCTCGGGTTCTTGGAGCCGGCAGTGTAGTTGCGTCCGAGCCCGCCGGGCAGGGAGGCGCCGGCTCGCCTTATGCGGGTGTTATCGGCGGCGCCCATCGGGAGGCCTCGATCCACGAGGGGTCGCCGGGTTCCAGGCTGGTGACGGATGCCAGCGGTGGGGGATCATCGGGGAGGTGCTCGAGCGGGAGGCAGCGGAGATGCAGTCGGAGCGCCTGGACGGGATCCTGGTGAGAGACGGCCACGGCGATCCCGCCGGGGTGGGCTCTCCCGAGATCGTGCACGACCGCAGCCATCCGTTCGGCGACGGCCCTGATGGATTCGGGGGAGAAGGGGAGGTCGTGGGGATGCTCGAGGTAGCGCTCCAGCTCGCCGGGGAAGACCGTCGGCAGATCGTCCCAGGCGACGCCCGCCCAGCGGCGGGCCAGCTCCCACTCGGTCAGCCGGGGATCGATGCTGACCGTGAGGTCGAGGGCGTCGGCGATGATGCCGGCGGTCTCGACCGCCCGGTCCAGAGGACTCGACACCACGGCGGTCGTCCCCGAGCCGACCAGGTGCCGCGCCGCGCCGCGCGCCTGATCGCGGCCGAGCGGTGACAGGGGGAATCCGGGCAGGTCGGCGTAGACGAATTCCTTCGGGTTGAGGACCTCGCCGTGACGCACAAGATGAAGACGCTTCAGCACCAGGGAGAGGGTAGATAGGGGGGAGGGGCCAGGAGCAGCTACCAGCTACCAGCTACCAGCCAGACTTGGTACTTGGTACTCGGTACTTGGTACGAGGAGCGGACAGCTCACAGTCAGAGCAGTTTGGCTGGTGGCTGGTGGCTGGTAGCTGGTAGCTGTGGACTGCTAGCTCGTATCCTTCGCCCATGATTTCGCTTCCTGAGCCCATCCTGCATGTCGATGCCGACTCGTTCTTCGTCGCCGTGGAGCGGCTGCGACGGCCCGAGCTGTGCGATCGCCCCGTGCTCGTCGGTGGCGACGGCCCGCGCAGCGTGGTAGCGGCGGCGTCCTACGAGGCGCGCCGACATGGAGCGCGGTCGGCGATGCCCATGGTCATGGCGAAACGGCTGTGCCCGACTGCCGTCATCGTGGCCGCCGATCACGCCGAATACCGGCGGGTGTCGGAGGAGCTCATGGCGGTACTCGGCGAGGTGACCTCACGCGTCGAGCCGATCTCGATCGACGAGGCCTTTCTCGACCTCACCGGTGTCGATGGGCCGGGCGGGGCCATCGCCATCTCCGAGCGGCTCCGTCGGTTGGCACAGGAGCGGGTCGGGGTCACGGTCTCGGTCGGCATCGCAGCGACCAAGTTGGTGGCCAAGATGGCCTCTCGGGACGCCAAGCCCGACGGCCTGCTGCTGGTCCCGGCGGGGGCTGAAGCCGACTTCATGCATCCGAAATCGGTTCGCGCTCTCTGGGGGGTGGGGGAGGCGACGCTGGCACGACTGGAGGAACTCGGGATACGAACGATCGGGGATCTGGCGGGGTTCCCGAGGGCGACGCTGGCGCGTCGTCTGGGCGAGGGGCTCGGAGGGGTCCTCTGGGATCGGGCCCATGCCATCGACGAGCGCGAGGTTGAGCCCGACATCGGGATGCGGTCGATCTCGGTCGAGGAGACCTACCCCGTCGACCTCCTCGGCGACGACGCCGTCGCCCGCGCCCTGCTCGCCCATGCCGCCGAACTGACCCGGAGACTGCGGGAGGCGGGGGTCGCCGCCGGCACCATCACGGTGAAGGTTCGGTTCGGAGACTTCACGACGGTGTCGCGCTCTCACACGCCGACGCGGCCGGTGGTCGACACCACCGGGGTGCTCGATGAGGCACGCCGGCTGCTCGCCGCCGCCGACCGACGGGACCAGGGGGTGCGGCTCCTCGGTATCGCGGGAAGCGCCCTGATTCCCGCCGATGCCCCGCGCCAGCTGGTGCTGGGGGAGGACGACCAGCGCTCGGTCGACGAGGCGATCGGGCGAGTCCAGGACCTATTCGCTCACCCCCTAATGCCGAAGTCGGACCCCTCGGTATACTCGAAAGACGACCGGAGATCACCCGATGCCCCTCGATGACAGAGAGCAGCGAATCCTCGAGGAGATAGAGCGTCAGTTTTACGCCGACGATCCTGAGCTCGCCGAAACCGTGCGCAGCGCCCGGCTCGCCTCGCGTTCATCGGGGCGGGTTCGACTGGCCGGGTTCGGTCTCGTCGCCGGGTTGGCGCTGATGATCGGGTTCTTCACCCGAAGCACCGGGGTGGCACTCGTCGGGTTCGGCATCATGGTCGCCTCGGCGGTCGCGCTCTCGTCCGCTGTCAAGCATCGGGCGAACGTCGCGGCGGCGTCGCCCGACTCGATGGCCGGCCGGATGCGCCGCAGGTGGCGCGGGCGCTAGAGTCGTTTGCCCGGGGGAGATCGGAGAGGCGGCCGCCGGCCGCGTCGGCGCCGTCATCGTGAGGGAGAGAGGTTTCGTTGGAAGGCTTCACGGCACAGCAGGCTTGTCGGCTGACGGGCTGCACGCCACATCAGCTGCGGTACTGGGATCGTGTCGAGTTGGTTCCCCCCTCGGTTCAGAGCACTGGAGGCCGACCGGGGAAGCGGCGTCTGTACGCGTTTCGCGACCTGGTGGCGCTTCGCGTGGTGAAGAGTCTCCTCGACAACGGCATGTCGGTCCAGCGCGTGCGACGCGCCTGGGACTACCTGCGCAGCACCGGCGATATGGACCGGCACCTCGCCGAGGTCCGGCTGGTCACCGATGGGCAGTCGATCTTTCGGGTCGCCGCCGACGACGGTGAACTCGTCGATGCCCTCCGGGAGGGCCAGCTCGCCTTCTTCGTGGCCATCAACGAGATCGCCCGAGAGGTCGAGGAAGACGTGACCCGGTTCCAACTCGACCGGGACGAGTTCCTGCTCATGCTCCGTCGTGTCGAGGAGGACGTCCAGTCCGAGGCCGCCGACGGCTGAGCGCCCTGCGAGGGGGACCGCCCCGTCGGGTCAGTGGGCGAGCGAATAGGCTCGCCCCTGGATCAGGTTTCGGCTTGTGGCAAGCCGAAACCTGATGAAGCCAGCGAGATATTCGCTCGCCCCCTCAGTGACCGCAGGCTGTATCGGGACGCGATCCGCCGCCCCAACGAGTACCGACCGACGATCTGGAACTCGGTTTCCTGGAACGACTCGCCGGCTGCGGCGACGTCTTCGGGCGAGGGCGTGCCCGGTGGGCCATAGGCGGCCCGGGCGTAGATCACAGCGAGTGGGGCCAGCGCCGCCGTGGCCCTCCGGGCGATCTCGGCCGGCGTCGCGGTGAGCGGCGGACCCTCGCCAAGGTCGGTGAGGCGGTCGACGATCTCCACCCAGGCGGCCCCGATGTCGCCATCTTCGAGCCGGCGCACCCGCGACCGACGGCGCCCCCACTTGAGTACCGGCAGGGCGGCGACCAGCGCGACCACGAGTAGCCCGATGCCCACGGCTCTGAATGGTACGGGCAGGCCCGGCGAGGCGTTCTCGCCGGCGTCGGTCGTCGGCACGGTGGTCACCACTGAAGGATCGGTGGTCGGATCCTCCTCGAGAGGAGTCTGGCCGGGAAGTGTCGGTTGGGTCGGCGAGCCCGGCTCGGGCAGCGCCGCCTCGAGATACTCGGCCACGGCGAAGGGGATCGCTTCCAGGGCTCCTGGGTTGACTCCGTCGCCCCGCGGCGTGGGGTCGAAGGTGACCCAGCCCTGGGTCGGCATCCACAGTTCGACCCAGGCGTGGGCGTTGCGATCCCGCACTACGAAGGTCCCATCGTCGGCGTAGGAGCCCGGCGTGAAACCGAGCACCACGCGACTCGGGATCCCTACGGCCCGGGCCATTACCCCCATCGCAGTGGCGTACTGCTCGCAGTAGCCGACCCGGTAGTTCGGGCTGCTCGGGTCGAGCAGCCAGGCCTCGAGATCCGTTGCGCTGTGCCCGGGCACGATCTGCGTCGAGTACTGGAACCCACCGCCCGTCTTGAAGAGGGCCTCGAGGGCGAGGCCGCGCTCGTAGTCGGTCTCCAGGCCCGCCACCTGTTGGTGAGCGAAGTTGGGGATTCGGTTCCCGATGTCGTCGGGCAGGTCTAGGAAGTGGGCCCGGTCGGGCAGCGACCGGGTCGTGTACTCCAGGGGTTCGTCGCCGAGGTCGAACGCCCCGTCCTCGATGGCGGCGGCGAACACCACCGACGGGTCGCCGTCGTCGCCCAGTGACAGCACTCGGAGGTCCGGGACCGGCACCTGCGAGATCACGGTGTAGCTCATCCCCCGGTAGGTGAGGGCGTCGAAACGAAGCGATCCGTCGTCGCGCTTCACCCGCAGGCCCCGCTCCACCGTCCGGTCCGGGGACGAGAAGGAGATCGGGGCGTACGGAGCGGGGAGCCAGTCCATCTGGAGCTGGGAGATCGTCACCGTCGAGGTGACCCGGCTGACCGGACCGAGGAAGGCGGTCGACGGGGGTTCGAAGGTGTCGATGTCGTCGATCGAGGCGATGCCGGCGCCCCCTCCGACATGCCACTGGAGACCGTTGAATGAGTCGAGCGTGAGCAGCCGCCAGTACACGGTGCGCGGGTCGACGCCTCCCTCCACTCGGGCACTGAACACCGGCACCGTCGACGAGGAGACGAGGCTCTGGCGAATGCCGACGAACGGGTTGTACTGGATGCTGCCCAGGTACTCACCGGTGAGCGAGGTGCTGGTGCGCCATGCCAGGTAGCCGCTGCGCGGCACCGCACCGGCCAGGGCCTGTCCGGCGAGCAAGGACACCGCCACGACGGCGCCGACGACCGCGATCCCCAGCGAGGGGAGGGATCGGTCGAGGGCGCGCCGGGTCGCCCGGGAGGTGAGCAGTCCGGTGCCGGATCGGCGTTGGTCGAGCATGACAGCGAGCAGGCTGGCGCCGATGGCGAGCATCAACCAGACCGTCCAGACACCGCCGGGTCGCCGGTCCATGACGGCGAACTCGAGATATACGAGAAGTGGGGCGAGCACCGCCACGTAGGGCCGATTGGCCAGCAATCCCCACGCCAGGACGGCGCCGAGCGCCCAGAAGACCACCGCCATGACGGCGACGATCCCGGCGAAGGGCATGACCGGGGCGATACCACTCCCGATGACGTCGCGCGCGAGGGCGAGTTCCTCGCCGAGCGCCGGAACCGACGCCGTCGTCGGGAAGACGAACCAGGTCGTCTCGGGGACCGAGATGCGCACGAGGGTGAGCGTGGCGGCAATGAAGTTGAGTACCGTCACCCACCGGCCGCGGATCCGGTAGGCGACCGCTGCCCAGGTGATGGCACCGCCCAGGAGGGCGGCAGCGATCATCACGGCCTGCCAGGGCAGCCCCTCGATCGTCGGTCGGAGGAGGCGGCTCGATCGGCCGAGCGCGAGCAGGATGCCCGCGCCGCCCGCTACCCAGCTGAGGCGGTAGACCATGATCGCTCCAGTGCGGTTCTCCACGGGCGAGCCCAGCTCAGGTCGGGCGTCGACACGACGGTGATCGCCGCCGATCGCTCCAGCATGCTCAGGGCCTCACCCGGCTCGGCGACCGCCATGACGATGGTGCGAGTGAAGTCACGAGTGAGGTTTCGGTACGCCGCCAGCACAGCGTCGTCCGGTTGTCCGGTCACCAGCACCAGGGCACCGCCGCCGACTCCCTGACGCCGCATGTTGGTCACGGCGGCTCGGAGATCGACGTGCTGGAGCGGCTGGATGGTGGCGAGCGCCTCGAGGGCCTGCCGGTACCGATTCCCCGTTCGCGTTCCGGGTGCCCGTTCCGAGGTCCACAGATCCGGGCTGAACCCTCCCCGATAGAGGTGCGCCACCGCCGATGCGGCTCCGCGCACCGCGTGCTCGAACGCCTCATCGTCCCCATAGCGCTCGGCGCGGGCGTCGAGAAGGACGAGGGCTCGCGACTGCCACGGGATCTCGAGCTGCTTGATCATGATGTCGCCGCGCTTCGCCGTCGACGGCCAGTGGACTTTCCGCAGGTCGTCGCCGATCTGGTACTCGCGAAGCGTGAAGAAGTCGTCGCCGCCACGCGGGGCATAGGTGGGCCTGGTCGCCTGCACCGCCGGATCGTTACCGCGGACCGCCGGGAAGCCGCGGAGGGTCTCGATGCGCGGGTACACGAGCAGACGATCGACCGGGCCTGCGGTGCGCCGGTGGTCGACGAGTCCGAGGGGATCGGTCACGGACACCTCCGTCGGCCCGACCGGATACACCCCTCGCTCCCGACACGAGACCTCGTACCTGGCGACGACGGGGTCGGATGGGAGGGTTCGGGCCGCGGCGAACCTGGCGACGCCCAGGCCGTGGACCGTATCCTCGACCTGCACGTTGCGCATCCGGCGTCGTGCAGACAGGTTGACCTCGATGGTGACGGTGTCCCCGGCGTGCGCTGCCGGTGGGTGGAGCCTTCGGTCGACCTCGATCGCCGTCGAAGACAGACGAACGAACACCATCCCCGCGGTCACGGCGACGCCCAGGAACACGGCGGTGGACATGAGCTCTCGCTCCCCGAAGGCGAGCCAGAGGACGAGGAGGGCCACGGCGACTCCGATCGCCGTCCATCCTCGCGTCGTCGGCATCAGACCCGGACTCCACTTCCGGGGACGGCCACGGCTCCGGCGACTCCGTCGACGATCTCCTCGAGGGTGACGCCTCGCATCTGCGCCTCGGGTTGCATGATGAGTCGGTGGGTGAGCACGGGCCGCAGCGCCGCCTTGACGTCGTCGGGGATCGCGTAGTGGCGCCCGGCGACGATGGCGAGAGTGCGTGCCACCCGCAGCAGGTAGAGCGCGGCCCGCGGCGACGCTCCCAGGAGGAGATCGGGATCGTGTCGGGTGGCGGACACCGTGTCGACGATGTACTCCTTGATGGCGTCGGCGACGTGGATCTGGGTGGCGAGGTGTGCCATCTTGACGACGTGGTCGGCGCTGACCACGGGTCGCAGATCGGGATACGAGGGCCGGCGACCATGGGTCTCGAGGATCTCCAGCTCCTTGTCTCGTGACGGGTACCCCATGACCACCCGCACCATGAAGCGGTCGAGCTGCGCCTCGGGGAGTGGGTAGGTACCCTCGTGCTCGATCGGGTTCTGGGTGGCGATCACCATGAACGGGTTGCCCAGCGGTCGCGTCGTCCCGTCGACGGTGACCTGGCGTTCCTCCATGGCTTCGAGGAGCGCCGACTGGGTCTTGGGGCTCGCCCGGTTGATCTCGTCTCCGAGGACGACGTTGGCGAATATCGGTCCCGATCGGAAGACGAATCCGCCGCGTTCTCGATCCCACACCGAGACCCCGGTCACGTCCGAGGGAAGGAGGTCGGGGGTGAACTGAATACGCTGAAACTGGCAGTCGATGCTCCTGGCGAGCGCCTTGGCCAGCAAGGTCTTGCCCACTCCCGGCACGTCCTCGACGAGGATGTGGCCGCCGGCGAGGAGGCTGGTGACGACGAGCTCGACCACCGACCGCTTGCCCTGGATCACCCGTTCGATGTTGCCGACGATGCTCTCGAACTGGCCACCGAACCAGTCGAGGTCTTGTTGCGTGAGGGGCTGGGCGGTCAGGGAGATCCTCCTCGTGGCGGGCCCGGCGGAGGGTATCAGCGCCCTGTCAATAGGGGGTAAACGCGGGGCGCATCCCGATCCGACGAAAAGGCTCTCACCCGGGACCACCGATGGGCCGATGCCTACCATCCGCTTGACGACGGGAGACCGGTGCGCCGTATCGACACGCTCATGGACCAACTGACGCGCCTGCCCGGCGTGGACACCGCCGATGTCGACGGCGATGGCGACACGCCGCAGAGCGTTCGCGTCCGTATGCGCTCGGGAGCGGATGCCCGGGCCGTCGGTGTCGAAGTCCAGCGGCTGCTCGCCTCGTACGGGCTGCGGTCGCGGATCTCGAACGACGAGGTGGTGTCGCTGTCAGAGGTGGCGCCCGCCCCCGCCCCCGCCGCCACACCCTCCAGCCGCATCGCATCGGTGACGGTGCGGGAGGCGGCGGAAGGCACCACCATCACCGTGGACGGTGGTGGACAAGCCGTGACCGAGTCGAGCGACGGAACTCGGGCCGGGCTGGCTCGTGCCGCCGCCGTCGCCGTCGGACGGATCCTCGTCGGAACTCCGGTCGCCCTGCTGTGGTTCGACACTTCCGAGGTGGATGGTCAGCAGGTGGTGTCGGTGCTGGTCGAATGCCCCGACGGCGCCCGGGTCGCCGGCGCGGCCACCGTCCGGGGCGAGGTGGCCGCCGGCGTCGCTCGGGCCGTGGCGGCGGCGCTCTCCAACTAGGGGGTGCGCGAATAGGTCGCTGGCTTCATCAGGTTTCGGCTTGCCACAAGCC
>JBBDWO010000029.1 GCA_040902765.1 Acidimicrobiia bacterium
AGACGGAAGACGGAAGACGGAAGACGGAAGACGGAAGACGGAAGACGGAAGACGGAAGACGGGTGGCGCGAGGCCGTCACTACCCTCCTCGGCATGACGACGCGCGTCGGGCTCATGGGCTTCGGACGGATCGGCAGATCCGTATTCCGACAGATCGACGAGCGTTCCGACCTCGAAGTCGGCGCCATCGTCGACATCGCCGACCACGCCGCGCTCGCCTATCTCCTGCGCTTCGACACCATCCACGGGCGGTTCGGCAAGACCGTCGAACACCGGGAGGGGTTCCTCGTGGTGGACGGCACGCCCATCCCGATGCTGTCCGGTGCCGACCCCGGCGACATCGACTGGGGGGCCCTCGGTGTGGACGTGGTGGTCCAGGCAACCCGCAAACACCGCACCGCAGCCGAGTGTCTCCGCCACATCGAGGCCGGCGCCAAGCGCGTCGTTCTCGCCTCGACGCCGCTCGATCCGGGCGACATGGACACCATCATCATGGGCGCCAACGACCACCAGCTCGACGCCACCGATCGGGTCATCGCCCTCGGCTCGAACACGTCCAACGCTCTGGCGCCCGTCCTCAAGGCCCTGGACGCGAAATTCGGTGTGGAGCGGGCCATGTTCACCGTGGTCCACGCCTTCACCAACCAGTCCAGGCTCGCCGACGTCCCGGGGGACGACCTGCGCACCAGTCGGGCCGCCGCAGAGAACATCATCCCGTCCCACACCACCTCAGTGGAGATCATCGAAGGCGTGCTCCCCGAGTTTGCCGGGAAGCTCTCGGGCATGGCCCTCGGGGTGCCGGTCTCCGACGGGTCCAACGTCGACATGGTCGCCATGCTCGCCACCCCCACCGACGTCGAAACGGTCAACGCCTACATGAAGTCCTTCGCCGCCGGATCACCGGTCATCGACTACACGCACGAACCGATCGTGTCACGCGACATCGTCGGCGATCCGCACTCGGGGATCTGGGATGGCCTGGCGACGATGGTGGTGGGCGAGACGATGCTCAAGTGCGTCATCTGGTTCGACAACGGGTGGGGTTACGCCGCCCGTGTCGTGGACGCGATCGCGGCCTTCGCCGCCATCGACCGGGAGGAATCGTGACCATCCGCGTCGGCATCAATGGCTTCGGCCGGATCGGCCGCACCGTGTATCGGGTGATCAGCGGCCGCCCCGACTCGGACATCGAGATCGTCGGCATCAACGACCTCGCCGACGACGAGATGGTTGCCTACCTCCTGGAGTACGACACGGTGATGCGCCGGTTCCCCGGCGAGGTCCGCCACGAGCCCGGCTTCGTGATCGCCGGCGGTCATCGGGCGCAGCTGTTCACCGAACGCGATCCGGGGGCACTCCCCTGGGGCGAGCTGGGCGTCGACGTGGTGGTCGAAGCGACCGGCGTGTTCCGCACCCGCGAGAAGGTGACCAAGCACCTCGACGCCGGGGCCGGCGCCGTGGTGCTGTGCGTGCCGCCCAAGGACGAGCTCGACGCCATGATCGTCCTCGGGGTCAACGACGACGACCTGGTCCCCGGAGTCAGGCTGGTCTCCAATGCGTCGTGCACCACCAACTGTCTCGCCCCCATCGTCAAGATCCTCGACGATGCCTTCGGAGTGGAGCGCGGGCTGATGACCACGGTCCACGCCTACACCAACGACCAGCGCCTGGCCGATGTGCCGCATTCCGACTTCCGACGGAGCCGCGGTGCCACTGAGAACATCATCCCGACCACGACGGGCGCCGCCCGGTCCGTGGGCAAGGTGTTCCCGCGACTCGCCGGCAAGCTCGACGGCATGGCGATGCGGGTCCCGGTTCCCGACGGGTCGACCGTCGACCTGGTCGTCGAAACCAGCCGGGCGGTGAACGTCGACGAAGTCAACGCCGCGGTGCGCACCGCCGCCGAGGGTCCGATGCGCGCAATCGTCGAGTACTCGGAGGCAGCCATCGTCTCCTCCGACGTGATCGGCAACCCCCACTCGAGCATCTTCGACGCACCGCTGACCCAGGTGCTCGGCGGGACCCTCGTCAAGGTGATCGCCTGGTACGACAACGAGTGGGGATACTCGAATCGGGTCGTCGATCTGATCGAACTCCTCGGCGACCTGGAGTGACGACTCAGTCGTCGCGGTCGTCGTCGCCTCTCGGGCCCAGGAACGTCATACCCCCGACCACCAGCCCGGCGGCTGCCGGGATCCAGTAGGAGACGACCCGAAAGACGAGGACGGGTCCGAGGGCGACCGCCGCGGGAACGCCGAAGATCGCCAGCCCGCCCACCAGACCCGCTTCGGTCAGGCCAAGACCACCCGGCGTCCCGGGCAACCCGCCGACGATCTGCGACGCCCCGAAGGCTGCCACCGTCTGACTCGGCTTGAGGTGCAGCCCGAAGGCGGCGAGAGTCAGGCCAAGGGTCGCTGCCTCCGAGGTGATTCGGGCGGCCACCATCCCCAAGGTGCGAGCGTCCACCCCCTCGTTGGTGAGCGATGGGACGAAGCGGTCGCGCAGCCGCCCCGGAAGGATCCGGGCCAGCGAGGCCAGGCGTGTCGAACCGAACAGCACCGCCATCCCGATGAGGAGCGCCACCGTGCCCATTCCGGCGATCCCCTCCCGATGGGCCGTGGTCGGATGCCGCGCCCACACCCAGAGCAGCGCACCTCCCGTGCCGACGAGGAGTCCCCCATAGTTGAGGGCGGTGGCCCGCACGGCGGCCCCGGCGGTGCCCCGCACCTCCTTGCGGGCGGTCCATGCCATCGCCACCGGTGTGATCGCACCCCCGGCGGGAATGAGGCGGGCGACCCCCGACCCGACCAGCGCCGCCCGGAAAGCCGTGCTTCGCGACACTTCGCTCCCGCCGCGGTGGACACCGTCGCGGAACATGGCGCCGAACATCCACTTGCCGATGAACTCGGTGCCCACCGCCGCCACCAGGAGCAGACCGCCGATGATCGACAGAGTGCCGATCTCGCCACGGGTGAACCACCACACGCCGACCGTGTACCCGCTGAGAGCCAGGCCGAGGGGAACCAGGTAGCGCCACGCTCGACGGCTCCCGGCAGGTCCGAGATCCTCGGAGGCGAAGCCCGGCCAGGGCCTGTCGGTGTCGTACACAGCCCGGAAGAAGGCGGCGGCATGCACATAGCCCTCGTTGCCCTGCATCCGCCGGAAGGCCATCGCCAGGGCAAGGCACACGGTGAGCACCACGATCTCGGTCGGCTGCTGCCACACGACGGCGATCACCGGCAGGAAGCCCCACCCGAAGAACCCGGCGAATCCCCCACCGATCTTCCAGCCGATCACCGACCAGATGAAGGGCCACAGGAGCAGCCACGGCTGGATGGTGACGATGATCCCGGCGGAGGCGGCGAGACCCCTTCCCCCTCGACGCGCCGGAGGCCAGTTGTTGCCGACGACGAGAGCGACGGCGGTGAGCACCACCCCCCAAAGCGGCAGACCGAACGCTCGGGCGACCACCACGGCGCCGATCCCCTTGAAACCGTCGAGCAGGGCGATACTCGCCCCGGCGAGCAGACCGGCGGACCGCGCCGCGTTGCCGGCCCCCATGTTCCCCGTCCCTGCCCGGCGCAGGTCCACGCCGAACGCCCTTCCCACGAGGAGTGCGAGGGGAAGGGAGCCGACGATGTAGGCGCCGAGCGGCACGAGGTAGTTCTTCATGGGTGGTGCGCGGTCCAGTGCCCGCCGGTCCATTCTCGCGGATAGCCGAGAGCAACGACAAAGAAAACGGCTATTGGCTATTGGCCAGAGTAAGACCGCCTGGTGGATTCGTGGCGAGAGGCTCCCCCCTCGCCCCTCGCCCCTCGCTACTCGAACAGTCCCTCAGGGGGATCGACCACCACCGTGTCATCCCCCACCTCGCCGACGATGGCGTCGACGAATGGGACGAGCACCTCGGTTCCGTCGGGGGTGGTCACCACCAGCCGGTCCTGCGCATCACCGAGATCGACCCCGGACACGCGACCCAATACGGCACCGTCGGGGTTCACCGCGGTCAGTCCCACGAGGTCGTCGGGCCAGAACTCGTCATCACCGAGGGAGCGCCGGTCGGCGGCATGGACATGCAGCACCAGCCCACGCAGCCGCTCGGCTGCGGTGCGATCGCCGATGCCTTCAAAGGCGAGGAGGTAGCCGCGGTCGCGATAGGGCGCTGCGGTGCGCAGCGTCAGTGAACCACCGTCGGCGAGAAGGAAGACGGCTCCTTGCTGGAATTCGCCAGGACCATCGGGAAGGACGCGGACGGTCACCTCGCCGCGCACGCCGTGTGGCCGTCCGATACGGGCGACCGGGACCAGGGGATCAGTCGATGAATTCAACCCGGGCCTGCAGGCCCTCTTCATCGGCCGCGACCTGGGCGATCTCGCGAATCGCCTTGGCGACCCTGCCCCGACGACCGATGACCCGCCCCATGTCGGGCTTGGCAGCCCGCACCTCGGCGGTGACCTCTTCGGGACCGTCCTCGACGATCGTGACGCTCACCGAGTCGGGATCTTCGACGATCTCCTTGGCAAGGAACTCCACGACGCGCTCGACGATTTCGCCCTTCATGGCTTTTCCTCCTCGTCGGTGGCGGTGTCATCGGCGGGCTCTGCGGCTGCCTCGTCGTCCTCGGCGACGGGAGCGGCTTCGGCTTCGGCCGCGACCTCGACCTCGACCTCGACGACCGGCTCGGCCGGCGTCTCCTCTATCTCGACATCCTTAGCGTCGGTGACCGCCGCTTCCGCTTCCGCCTCCGCCTCGGCCTGACGCTGTGCGTCTTCACCGACCACGTGCACGGCGCGATCCTTCTCGGGTCGAGCCTCCATGGCACCGCTGACCTCGAGCAGCTTGCGTACCTGATCGGACGGCTGGGCGCCGCTCGCCAGCCAGTAGGCGGCGCGCTCGTTGTCGATCTCGATGATCGACGGCTCCTGGCGGGGGTCGTACCGTCCGATCTGCTCGATGAAGCGGCCGTCGCGCGGGCTGCGCGCGTCCGCCACCACCACCCGGTAGGTCGGCTGGTGCTTCTTCCCCTTGCGGGTCAGGCGGATCTTCACCGCCATTGGGTCACCTCTTCCTTCAGATCTCCGCCGGTGGTCCGCGGCGTGACAGCAACATCGTCACACCCGACCATCGGTCCTGGATGCGTCGGCACGAAGCATGACCGACGGGGCAAAAGCATACCAGTAGACAGACAGCAGGCGGCAGACAGCAGACCCGGGACTGCGAGCCTGAGTAACCTCGGGGGCCATGCCAATCACCGTGCTCGATCACCCGCTCGCCCAACACTACCTCTCCGTCCTGCGGGACAAGACGACCGAGCCGGAGACCTTCCGAGCCGCCGCTCGAAGGCTCACCTACGCGCTCTTGATCGAAGCGACCCGCGACCTGCCGACCAGGGCGACCACCGTAGAGACCCCCCTCGAGCCGACCGAGGGCAAGGTCGCCTCGCCGGTGGTGGCGATAGCCGTCCTGAGGGCGGGCCTCGGCCTGCTCGACGCCGTCGTCGACATGATCCCCCATGTGAAGGTCGGATTCGCCGGCGTACAGCGCAACGAAGAGACCGCCGAGCCGATCGAGTACTACTTCAAGCCGCCCGACCTGGAGGATGCGACGGTGCTCGTACTGGAGCCGATGCTCGCCACCGGCGGGTCCCTCTCCTGGGCGGTCTCCAAGGCAAAGGAGTCCGGTGCCACCAACATCATCTGCCTGTGTGTGGTCGCTGCGCCGGAAGGTGTCGCCGCCATGGAGTCGGCACATCCCGACGTTCGCATCGTGACAGCGACCCTCGATGCCGGACTCAACTCCAGCTTCTATATCACCCCGGGCCTCGGCGACATGGGGGATCGCCTTTTCGGAACGACATGACGGACTGGGAACGGGCGATCGCCAGCACCCTCGACGCGCTCTCCCCGGGCGAGGTCGTCACCTATGGTGAGATCGCGGCCCAGGCGGGCCGGCCCGGAGCGGCGCGGTCGGTGGGTCGGTACCTGAGCGTCTCCGACGGAGCTCACCCGTGGTGGCGGGTGGTCACCGTCACCGGCAGGCTCGTGCCCGGTCACGAGGCCGAGCAGGCCCGCCGGCTGCGAGCCGAGGGCGTCGCCGTCACCGCCGGGCGAGTCGTCAAAGCCGGAAGTGACCGACGATGAACATCCTCGACCTGATCACCCGCAAGCGCGACGGCGAGCGGCTCGACGCCGACGAGATCGCCTGGTTGATCGACGCTTACACCAGAGGCAGGTTCGAGGACTACCAGATGGCAGCGATGCTGATGGCGGTGTTCATCCGTGGCCTGGACGCCGACGAGCTGAGCGCGTGGACCAGCGCCATGCTCCACTCGGGCGAGGTGCTCGACTTCTCCAGCCTGTCGCGGCCCAAGGCCGACAAGCATTCGACCGGTGGCGTCGGTGACAAGATCAGCATCCCGCTGGCGCCGACGGTCGCCGCCTGCGGTGTCGCCATCCCCATGATCAGCGGCCGGGGCCTCGGCCACACCGGTGGCACCCTGGACAAGCTCGAGACCATCCCTGGCTTCCGCACAGCGATCGACCCGGGCGACTTCGCCACGATCCTGGCGGAAACGGGCCTGGTGCTCGCCGGCCAGTCGGAAACCCTGGTCCCCGCCGATCGCCTCATCTACGCCTTGCGCGACGTGACCGGGACGGTGCCGTCGATCCCGCTGATCGCGTCGTCGATCATGTCGAAGAAGCTCGCCGAGGGCATCGATGCCCTCGTCCTCGACGTGAAGGTCGGGGAGGGCGCCTTCATGCGCACCATCGAAGACGCCCGCGACCTGGCGCGCACCATGGTGGGGATCGGGGCGGCCTACGGCACCGCCACGAGCGCGCTGATCACCGACATGAACCAGCCGCTGGGCAGGGCCGTCGGGAACGCCAACGAGATCGCCGAGTCGGTCGAGGTGCTGAACGGGGGTGGTCCGCCCGACGTGGTCGAGCTGGTGATGGCGCTCGGCGCCGAGATGCTGGTCCAGACGGGCGTGGCACCCGATGCCGACACGGCGCGCCAGGCGCTCGGTGACGCCATCAGCAGTGGACGCGCCCTCGAGACCCTGGTCGATGTGGCCCGGGCCCAGGGTGGCGACCCCGCCTGCCTCTACGACCCGTCGCTCCTGCCGCGCGCCGACGGCGAGATCGTCGTGACCGCCGAACGCGACGGGATCGTCGAACGCTGCAACGCCTACGACATAGGCCTTGCCGCAGTGCGACTCGGCGCCGGACGGGCCGTCATCGAGGAGGTCATCGACCCTGCCGTCGGGCTCACCATCGAGGCGCGGATCGGGATGGATGTGTCTGCCGGCGACCCCCTGGTACGGATCCACTACAACGACGAAGGCCGCGTGGGAGAGGCCGAGCGACTGGTTCGCCGGGCCCTGGTCATCGGAGATGGCCCGGTGGCGGCACCCACCCTGATCCATGAGGAGATCCGATGACCTACGAAGCCCTCCAGGCCGCCGCCACACACATCGCGACCGCGACCGGCCGCGACCGTCATCGGCTCGCCGTGGTACTCGGGTCGGGCCTGAGCAGCTACGCCGCAGGCCTCCCGTCGGCGATCGCCGTTCCCTACGACCAGATACCGGGCTTCCCGCAGCCCCGGGTCGACGGCCATGCCGGGACTCTGTTCTCGGTCGCCCTGGACGGCGAGCCGGCGATGATCCTGGCGGGGCGGGTGCACACCTACGAGGGCTGGGAGATGGGCGACGTCGTGTTCGCGGTGCGAACCGCCATCCTCGCCGGCTGCGAAACGGTCATGCTCACCAACGCCGCCGGCGGCATCGGCGAGGACATGAACCCCGGTGACCTCGTGCTGATCCGGGATCATCTCAACCTGACCGGGCGCAACCCGCTCGCCGGAGACAACGAAGCCCGCCTGGGCCCGCGCTTTCCCGACATGACCGACGTCTACCCCCAAGAGCTGCGACGGGTCGCCACCGAGATCGCCGCCGAGCTGCGACTCGACCTCGCCGAAGGGGTGTACGCCTGGTTTCTCGGGCCGTCCTACGAGACCCCGGCCGAGGTGCAGATGGCGCAACGCCTCGGCGCCGACCTGGTCGGGATGTCCACCGTCCCCGAAGCCATCGCCGCACGCCACATGGGTGCCCGGGTCCTGGGCATATCACTGGTGACCAACCTCGCCGCTGGCATCTCACCGACACCCCTCAGCCACGAGGAAGTCACCGAGGTGGCGGAAGCGGCCAAGGAGCGCTTCACCGCCCTGCTCGATGCGCTCCTCCCGAGACTGGCGAGGAGCGAGTAGCGAGACCTTCCTGGCTCTTGCCTCGGCTGGAGGACTGGAGCCTGGCGCCTCTCCTCTAACATCCTCCCCGCCGACGGTCCACGAGGAGCTCCTACCGCATGAAGATCGCCGTTTGTGTCAAGCAAATCCCGGATCCGGCGACGCCGTACGGTCTCGATCCGGAGACCCACCTGGTGCAGCGCCCCGAGGATCAGGTCCTCGACGACACCGACCGCTACGGCATCGAGGTGGCCCTCCAGCTGGCCGAGGCCTCGGAAGGCAGCGTCGTCCTGGTGTCGATGAGCCCGGCGGGAACCCTGCAGGGCATCCGTCAGGCTCTCGCCATGGGTGCCGACGAGGCGGTGGTGGTGAGCGATCCGGCGCTACGCGGATCGGACGCCCTGGTGACGGCCCGAGTTCTGGCCGCGGCCATCCGCCGCCTCGACGCCGACGTCGTCATCGCCGGCACCGAGTCCACCGACGGTTACAGCGGCGTCGTCCCTCAGCAGGTGGCGGAGCTGCTCGACCTCCCCGCCCTCACCTTCGCCCGTAGGGTGGAAGCGACCGGTGACGGCATCCGGATCGAGCGCCAAACCACCACCGGCTACGACGTCGTCGAGGCGCCGCTCCCCGTGCTCATCTCGGTGACGGCTGCTGCGGTGGAGCCCCGCTACCCGACGTTCAAGGGGATCATGCAGGCAAAGAGCAAGACGGTCGAGCAGCCGACCGTCGGCGACCTCGGCCTGACCCCGGACGAGGTGGGGCTAAAGGGCTCCGGGCAACGGGTCATCGAAGTTCGGCCAGCGCCGGCGCGGTCGGCGGGAACCAAGGTCGTCGACGATGGCGAGGCACATCTCGCCATCGTGGAAGCACTCGAGAAGGCGAAGGTGATCTGAGATGAAGACACTCGTATTCGCCGAGGGAACGCCCGCCGGGCCCTCGGCGTCGTCACTCGAGCTGCTGGCAAAGGCCCGCGAGGTCGGCGACCCCAGCGTTTTCTTCGCCGGGGAAGGATCGGATGCGACCTGGGCGGCGCTCGGCGCCCACGGGGCCACCACCGTCCATCACCTAGAAATCGGTGACTCCCTCCCGGCGGCAGGCGCCGCCGCGTCGATGGCGGCGCTGATCGAACTCGAGGCGCCCGACCTCGTGCTCTTCGGACTCAATCCGACCGATCGCGACACGGCAGGACGACTGAGCGCGCGCCTCGGCGTGCCGCTCATCTCGAACGCCGTCGAAATCGATACCTCCAAGACGCCGATCACGGTGACCAACGAGATCCTCGGTGGTACCACGCTCGTGGAGACGGAGTTCACCGCCGGATCCCCCCACCTGGTCGTGGTGCGGCCCAAGTCGTTCATCGCCACGGAAGTGGGCGGCGGAACACCGACCGTGACCGCGGCACCTCCGACCGGGGATGGACCGGCGATGTCGGCTCGTGTCGTCGAGCGCCACGAAGAGGCGTCGACGGGTCCCAAGCTGACGGAAGCCGACGTGATCGTCAGCGGCGGACGAGGAATGGGCGCCCCCGAGAACTTCGAGATAATCGAGCGGCTCGCCAGGCGACTCGGCGCTGCCGTCGGAGCGACCCGGGCGGTGGTCGACGCCGGCTGGGTGCCCTATTCGATGCAGGTGGGCCAGACGGGAAAGACGGTGAAGCCCAACGTCTACATCGCCTGCGGCATCAGCGGCGCCATGCAGCATCTCGTCGGGATGAAGGACTCGAGCGTGATCATCGCCATCAACAAGGACGAGGAGGCACCGATCTTCGGGGTGGCCGACCTCGGCGTCGTCGGCGACGTCCACAAGGTACTCCCCAAACTGCTCGAGGCGCTCGGGGAGTAGCGAGGGGCGAGGGACGAGGGGCCAGGAGCGAGGGGCGAGGGGCGAGTAGCGAGTAGCGCGCTAGGGCGTGCTTCGCATGACCGAACGCCGTTCGCTCAGCATGTCGTGGGGAACGGGCTCGGGAAGGGCGATCCCGATGCCGAGCGCCACGAAGGCCAGGGCGGCAACCGGTCCCCACAGTTCGGGCCGATCGAGGACGATGGCGGCGCCAGCGAAGAAGCAGGCGGCCGTGGCCAGCAGCCATCCGAGGCCGACGAGGGCGCGGTGGGCGCCCGTCACTTTCCAATCAGAGGTGTGCTCCAGCGGGGTCATGCGAGCACCTATCGGCGCGCGCAGCCTCCGAGTAAAGCCCCACTCGCCCCTGGCCCCTCGTCCCTCGCTACGGCGACAGCCGGAACCCGTGCGGTAGGAGGTCGTCGAACCGGTGGACGATGGGACCATCGGGACCGTCCACGATCACCGTCTCGACACTGAACTCGACCATCAACTGTCGACAGTTGCCGCACGGATAGCCGGGCTCGTCGGCGTCGAGGCAGGAGACGGCGACGGTGTCGATCTTGCGCACCCCCGAGGAGACGGCATGGCTGATGGCGCTGCCCTCGGCGCAGATGGCCGAGCCGTGAGCACTGTTCTCGACGTTGGCGCCGGTGTAGGTGGATCCGTCGTCGGCGACCACCACCGCCCCGACCCGGTAGTTGGAGAACGGTGCGTAGGCGTGCTCGGCGACGGCTCTCGCCTGCTCGATGAGTTCCTCGGGTGTCATCGGTTCCTCCCCGACGTCGAGCCGACCCCGCGATCGGCGGTGGTGAGGCGCTTGGCGAGCACCTTCGACGACTCGCCCGGCTCCATGGTGACACCGTAGAGGACGTCGCCCGCCCCCATCGTCTGCTGTTGGTGGGTGACGATGAGCAGCTGTGAGTTGCCGCGTGCCGAGTCGACCAGCCGCAGGAAGCGGCGCAGGTTGGCATCGTCGAGGGCCGCCTCCACCTCGTCCAGCACGTAGAAGGGACTGGGGCGTGCTTTGAACACGGCGAACAGGAACGCCAGTGCCGCCAGCGAACGCTCGCCGCCGGAGAGGAGGCTGAGCCGCCCGACCTTCTTGCCCATGGGCTGTGCGTGTACGTCCACCCCGGTCGTCATCGGATCGTCCGGGTCGGTCAGAGCCAGACGACCGGTACCGCCCGGGAAGAGCACCGCGACGTTCTCGGCGAACGTCGCCGAGATCTCCTCGAAAGCCTCGAGGAACAGACGGGTGATCTCTTCGTCGACCGCTCGGATGACCGTGCGCAGCTCGGCGCGGGATGACTCGAGATCGGCGAGCTGCTCCTGCATGAAGGTGACCCTGGCGGAGAGCTCCTCGTACTCGGCGGCGGCCAGCGGGTTCACCGGACCCAGGCGACGGAGGGAGGCGGCCAGGGATTCGAGTTCCTGCTCGGGGTCGGCGCCCTCGTCCAGGTCGGGGCGCGGAGCCGCCAGCGCCTCATCGTCGGAAGCATCCACCTCGCGGCGCAGCGCTTCGGCGGTCGCCTCCAGGCGGACCTTGAGCTCCGCCGACTCGACGGCCATCCGGGAAAGCTCCTCGCGCGCCGTCTCGATCTCGATGCCCAAGGCTTCGCGACGCTCCCGGGCACTGTCGAGACGGTCGCCTGCGGTACCCAGTTCCGACCGTAACGACGGCTCTCTCGCCCTGAGGGCATCGAGATGCTGGCGCACGATCTGCCCCACGACCCTGGCGCGCTCCTCCACAACGGCGAGAGCGTCGCTCGCCGTCGACTCTCGAGGATGTGCGGCCGCCAGGGCTGCGGTGAGCTCGTCCCGGCGAGCGGTGAGCAGTGAACGCCGCTCGGTGGCGGCGGCGAGCCGAAAGGTCGCCTCATCCCGCTGGTGTTGCACCTCTTCACGCCTGGCGGCGACCTCGGCCCGCCTCCGGCTCGAGTCCTCCCAGGCGAGGTGTCCGTCGCTGCTGGCGTCGTCGAAGTCTCCGAGGCGAGACCTCAGCTGTTCGGTCCGATCGAGTCTGGACGCCGCCTCCTCGGAGAGGATCCGCAACCGTCCATCCAACCGCTCGATCTCAGCCTGGTGCTCCGCCATGGAGCGCCCGACCAGGCGAGCCGCCTCCTCGGCACCTGCGCGCCGGCGGCGAATCGCCTCCACGGCGGAGGCCGCCGCCCGCTCCGCCTCACTCGAAGTGGCCACGGCGCGCTTGGCCGTTGCGTGGTGGCTCCGCGCCCGAGCGAGCTCGTTCGCCGCCCGATCCGAATCGATCCGTGCGGCCTCGACGGCTGCGCTGCCGGCGCCATCGGGGTGGGCGGCCACCATCCCCACCCGGGTGATCAGATCCCCTTCCGGTGTCACCGCACGAACGGTCGGATGTGCCGCCACAATGGCGCGAGCCGTCGCCCAGCCCTCGGCGACCACCACGTCGCCCAGCAGGGACGCCGCCAGCCGGGCATCACCCCGAGGACCCAGCCGATCGACGAGTGCTTCCAAACCTGAGGCCGCAGCGACCTCGCGTGCCGGTGTCGGCACCTGCTCGTCCACGGCGACCAGGGCCACGCCGCCAAGCCCCGCCGACTTCAGGTCACCGGCCACCGTGCCCACCGCATCACGGTCGGAGGCGACGAACCCATCGGCCCACGGACCGAGGGCGGCAGCCGTGGCCAACAACAGTTCGGCGGGTACGTCCAACCGATCGATGACCAACCCGATCACCGATCCGGCCGACGACACCCTCCGGCGCGCCTCGGGATCGGCGAACCCGTCACGCGCCGCTTCGAGAGCCTCGAGGCGAGCCTGAGCGGCTGCGGCACGCGCCTCTGCGGAACGCCACCTGGTGAGCGCGTTCGCCTCGTTCCCGGCGTCGGACCCGGCCCGGGTAGCGGCTCTCTCGAGGGCGGACTCGGCGGCAGCGAGATCCCCGGCGAGAGCGACCGTCTCGTCGGTGAGTCGCCGAGCCTCGGTCGCCTCCTGATCCATCACCGCGGAGACGGCGGCGCGGCGCCGGGTGAGATCACCCCGCTCCCGGTCATCCCGAAGCGCCGCAGCCTCCAGGGCGGCGAGGTCACCGCGCAGCGACGCCGCCATGCCCTCTGCGGGCAGGCGATCGGCATCGGCGAGGGACCGCTCCTCGTCTTCGAGTCCTCTCACCAGGGTCCCGGCGCGGTCGGCGGCTTCGGTCGCCTGCCGTTCCTCGATGGTCGCCGCCTCGATGCTCGACTCGACATCGGTGAGTTCGGCAGTGACTGCCTGGCGGCGCTCGGCGCCGCCGAGGGCGTCGCGCTCGATGCCGAGACGGCGCTCCCTGGCGACCAGGGCGATCGTCTGCAACCGCTCGGCGGTCGCTTCGAGGCGGGCAGCCGCGGCCCGATCCCGTTCCAGTGCCTCGCCGGCGCCGCCGGCCGCCTCCTGCATCTCGGCGATCTGAACGGTCAATCCTTCGCGCTCGGAGATCGCAGCGTCGAGTCGCCCCCGCACGGCCTCCTCGAGGACCGTCAGTTCGTCACGACGGCCCCGGAGGCCCCGGAGCCTCTCACCGCCCCACCACAGGCGGAGTGCCCGCCACTCCGCCTTGACCGCGCCGTGCCGTTCCGCGGCATTGGCCTGACGCTTGAGCGGCCGGAGGCGCTTCTCCTCCTCGCCGAGCAGCTCTCGGGCCCGGACGATGTCGCCATCGGTGGCCTCGAGCCTGCTCACCGTTCGCTCGCGGCGGCGGCGGTGCTTGATGACTCCGGCGGCCTCCTCGATCACGGCGCGGTGGTCCTGGGGTGCGGCGTTGAGCACATCGTCGATCCGCCCCTGCCCAACGATCACGTGCTGGTGGCGTCCGACCCCGCTGTCGGCGAGGAGCTCCTGGATGTCGAGCAGGCGGCAGGCGACGCCGTTCACCTCGTACTCGCTGGTCCCGTCGCGGAAGAGCCGTCGGCTGATGGTCACCTCGGACATGTCCAGATCGAGCAGGCCCATCGAGTTGTCGAAGGTGAGGCTCACCTCGGCGCGGCCGAGGGCCGGGCGGGTGGCGGTCCCGGCGAAGATGACGTCCTCCATCCGCTGGGTGCGCAGCGTCGTCGTCGCCTGGGTCCCCATCACCCATGCCACTGCGTCGACCAGATTGGACTTCCCGGAGCCGTTGGGACCGACGATGACGGTGACGCCCGGTTGGCACTCGATCCGCGTTCGATCGGCGAACGACTTGAACCCGGCGATGGACAGCGTCTTCAGATGCACGGAAGTACCAAGGCTAGCGGGGAATGACACGCTTGTTGTTCACGCTCAACGCTCAACGCACGATCGAACTGTCTTGCGTTGATTGAGCGTCAGTCGTCCAGTCCGCCCAGGAACTCCATCACCGCTTCGAAGTGACGCGGGCACAGGTAGTCGACGGCGGCAGCCAGGACGACGCCGACGACAGCGCCCCGGTCGGGATCGAGCCCGGCGGCAGGGAGGTCGGCGAAGGTCGATGCAACGACGCCGTACAGACTCCTGGCCGCCACCAGGACGCCCAACTCCCCGGTCGGGATCGACCCTCCGGCGGCGTCGAGCGCCGCGCAGATCGCCGGGCCGGCGTCGCGCACGATGATGGCGTCGACGATCCCGTCACCGATGGTGTCGAGCACGACCTGCTGATAGCGCCCCACCAGACCCTCCGGGCTGACCCGCTCGGGACACACCTCGACGACACCCGCCACCACCACTTCGACGGCGACGCCGTCGTCGGTCGGCGTGGCGTCGACCGCACCGATCCCGGCCACCGCGCTCAGCACCGCAGCGTCGAACGGCGCCGTCGACAGGCACACAGCCTCCACGGCACGGGCGAGATCACCCGGTGACACAGCCTCGTAGGCAGTGCCGGCGAAAGCACGCCCAGCCGACGCGGCGAAGTCGCGGGCGCGCAGACGCAGGTCGATGTCGTTGGTGGCGCCGGTGCCGTCGCCACCGCAAGCGGTGAGCACCACGGCCACGACGATCGCGACGAGCGGTCGCCGCCTCATTGCTGGCATCCCGCGCACCAGAAGGTGCTGCGGCTCCGGATCACCGACCGCTCCACGGTGCCGCCACATCGGCGGCACCGCTCGCCGGCACGACCGTAGACCCGGAGCCTGCGGAGGTAGTCGCCGGCACGACCGTCGGGCAGGAGGTAGGCGAGATCGTCCAGGCTGGTGCCGCCGTGGCGCAGACCGGCCTCGAGCACCGGACGAACCGAAGCGCGCAGGCGTCGGACCTCGTCGGTGGTGAGCGATCCGCCCGCTCGGCCGGGTCGGATCCGGGCCCGGAACAGCACCTCGTCGGCATAGATGTTGCCGAGGCCCGCCACCAGTCGCTGATCGAGCAGCAGCGCCTTGATCGGGGCCGACCGGCCCTCCAGGGCGTCGGCGAGTCGGCGGGTCCTGGGGAGGTCGTCGAGGGCATCGGGACCCCAGCCGGAACCGACCCCCGTACGCATTTCCTCGGGGGTGAGCACGGCGGTGAACCCGAAGGTACGCGGGTCCACCATCCGCACCTCGGTGCCATCGCCCACCCGGACCACGACGTTGGTGTGGGGTGCCTCGGGATCTTCGGAGCGATGGATCGCCATGCGCCCGGACATCCCGAGATGGATCACCCAGGTGAGGTCGCCGTCCAGCGATGCCCTGAGCAGCTTGCCGACCCGCCCGAGCGACCTCACCGACCGACCGGTGAGCCGATCGGCGAAGTCTCCGGGACGCTCGTGATGGCGAACCATGCGATCACGCCGGACCGATACCCCGACGATGCGCTGGCCCTCGAGCACCGGTGCCAGGTGACGGCGGGTGGACTCCACTTCCGGGAGCTCGGGCATCGCCGTCAGCCGGCGTCGAGGCCGAGCGCGGTGAGCGCCTCGCTGGCAGCGACGGCCTCGGCACGCTTCTTCGAAGAGCCCGTCCCACGCCCCACCACGACCCCATCGACCAGGACCTCGGCATCGAAGATACGCTCGTGATCCGGGCCGCTGCCTTCGGTTCGGTACACCGGTGCCTCGCCGCGGACGGCGAGCGCCTCCTGCAGGGTCGACTTGTGATCGGCCTCCCCGGGAGTCGCCGCCCCCTGTTCGATGAGTGGCCGCCACAGGCGGAGGATCACCGCAGAGACGGCATCGAACCCGCCGTCGAGATAGACGGCAGCGAGTACCGACTCCATCACGTCGGAGACGATCGCATCCTTGTTGCGCCCGCCGGATACCTCCTCTCCCTTCCCGAGGTACATCGCCTCGGGGAGGCCGAGCTGGGTGCCGAGGACGGCGAGCGGACGCTCGCTGACCACCGCGGCGCGCGTCTTGGTCATCTCTCCCTCACTCATGTCCCACCGGGTGTAGAGCTCGGTGGTCACCACCAGGTCGAGGACGGCGTCGCCGAGGAACTCGAGTCGACCGTACGAGTCCGCCAGCTGCTCCTGCTCGGCCCCGTACGACGGGTGCGTCAGGGCGACGATCAGCAGCGACCGGTCGACGAAGGAGTGGCCGAGGGCAGCCTCGAGGCGGTCGAGTGGATCATCCACCGATACCAGCCTCGATCCGGGCGACGAGGCCCCGGTCGGCCCCATCGGCGGCGACGCGCAAGGCGTTGGCGATGGCGACCCTGGAGGAGGCACCGTGGGCGATCACCACCGTCCCCTTCACGCCCAGGAGGTGGGCCCCACCGTGCGCCTCGGGATCGAACCGCTCCCTGAGACGCATGATCTTGGGCAGGACCGCACTCGCCGCCGCCTGCACCTGTGCGTCTTCGTCCGATGCCAGCGCCTCCAGGACGGCCGTACCGACCCCCCGGGCGACACCCTCGACCGCTTTGATCAACACGTTGCCGGTGAAGCCGTCGGTGACGAACACGTCGGCCACACCCGCTCCGAGATCGCGCCCCTCGACATTGCCGACGAAGCGCACCGGCGCATCCGCCAGCAGCGCGTGAGCCGCCTTCTCGAGGTCACGCCCCTTGGACGGCTCCTCGCCGATGTTGAGCAGACCGACGGTGGGGTGATCGATGCCCAGGTACACCTGTGCCATCACCGATCCCATGACGGCGAACTGGGCGAGATGTTCGGGGCTCACCTCGAGGTTCGCCCCGGCGTCGAGGACAACGGTCGGGATGCCGATCGGGTACACGGCGGCGATGGCCGGCCGGCTCACGCCCCGGATCCGTCCGATCCCGATGGCCGCCGCCGCCATGGTGGCACCGGTGGACCCGGCACTCACCATCCCCGCGACCTCGCCATCGGAGACCAGCCGGGCGCACACGAGCACCGATGCGTCCTTCTTCTCTCGCAGCGCTGCCGCGGGATCCTCCCCCATCCCGATCACCTCGGCGGCGTGGACGATGGGCAGTGAGGCGCCAGCGGCGGCGAGCTCTGCCGTGAGAACCGCCTCGTCGCCCACCAGGACGACGTCGACACCCGACCCGGCGGCGTCGATGCCCCCGAGGACGATCTGGTGCGGCGCATAATCGCCGCCCATCGCGTCCAGGGCTATCCGAGCCATCAGGACCGACTCAGGCGGTCGGCGTCACCTCGCGCCCCTTGTAGGAACCGCACGTCGGGCAGACGCGGTGCGGCAGCTTGGCTGAGCCGCACTGCGGACACGGTGAGCTCTTCACCACCGTCGCCTTCCACCCCGCCTTGCGCTGGCGCGTGCGGGACCGGGACATCTTCTTCTTGGGGACCGCCATGGCGCGCCCTTTCCATCACTGGGGTTCTAGCAGTTCACGCAGGACGGCGAACGGAGAGTCGCTCTCCGCTTCGTGCCCGGCGCAAGCTTCGGCATTCAAGTCGCCTCCGCACACAGAGCAAAGTCCGAGACAGCCCGGCGCGCAGGTCGGGGCGAGGGGAAGCTCGAGCAGGAGGGCGTCACGAAGCACATCTTCGATGTCGGCGACGCCGTCGCGCAACGGATACCCATCCGGATCGTCTTCGACTCCCATGAGTTCCATGACCTCGACGTCGATCGTCTCGTCCCACTCGGTCAGGCACCGGTGACAGGTGAGCTGGGCGTCGATGGAGACGGTTCCGCGCACCAACACGCCGCCGGCACCGCCTTCGACGGTGAGTCGTGCCGCCACGACGGGCCCCACGGTCGTGCTGCCGACCATCCACTCGACGGGAGCCGCGATCTCGACGGGACGACGGATACCCGGCTGGGCGAGCAGGTCGTGGACGGGAATCCGGAACGGAGAGGATCCGGGGGACATGGCGCCATCGTAGATGGCGGATGGCAGAAGGCAGAAGGCAGAAGGCGGCGTGCAGCAAGCAGTGTGAACGGGTACTTGGTACTTGGTTCGGTGTATGCGATCCGACTCTCCTCCCCCGAAGGGGGAGGTGGCAGCGGCCGCAGGTCGCTGACGGAGGGGGAGGCCAGACGCGCCGCGGGGTCTCCGTAGCGTTCCCCCTCCCCCCTCCCCGCCTGCGGCGGTACTCCCCCCTACGGGGGGAGAGAGTGGCTACTCGTCCCCGTCCCGCCGACGCGCCTGGTGGAGTTCGCCGCGGGCGCGGCGCACCTGGGAGAGGAGGTCCGACAGCACGGCCTCGGTCTGCTCGAACGCCTGATCGCTGTAGTCCTCGGCTTCGAGTCGGATGCGGGTCGCTTCGGATTCGGCGTGCCGTACGAGCACGTTGGCCTCGTCGACCGCCTCCTTGACGATGTAGGACTCGCTGATGAGTTCCTCGGAGTGCTCCCGGGCCCGTTCCAGCATCTCCTTGGCCTTCTCGTTGGTTCGGGCCACGAACGTCTCACGCTCCCGCACCATCCAGCGGGCCGCCCGCATCTCCTCGGGGAGGTCGTCGCGCAGGCGGTAGAGCATGTCGAGCAGGAGATCGCGGTCGATCATGACGTTGCTCGACAGCGGCACGTTGCGGGCGCCCTCGACGGCGATGATCAGCTCGTCGACCAGCTCGAGGAGTTCCCCCATCCTTGGCGGGACCGGGACCTCGTCGGGCTGAACGGCGTCGTGCTCGTCGGTCATGCCGGGAACCGATCCGCCAGTGCCTTGGCCACGACGGGCGGCACCAACTCGTCCACGTTGCCCCCGAACGAGGCGACCTCCTTGACCAGGGAAGACGAGAGGTAACCGAGGTCCGGACGGGTGGGCACGAACATCGTGTCGATTCCGGAGAGGTGCCGGTTCATCTGCGCCAGCTGGAGCTCATAGTCGAAGTCCCCCTGGGCTCGTAGGCCCTTGACGATCACGTCGCCGCCGACCTGCCGGGCGAAGTCCACGAGGAGTCCCTCGAATCCCGCCACCTCGATATTTTCCCACGGGCAGGCCTCGACGAGCATCGCGTTGCGCTCCTCAGGGGTGAACATCGGCTGCTTGGACGGGTTGATCACGATGCCGACCACGACACGGTCGAAGATCGCCGCGCACCGGGCGATCACGTCAACGTGACCGTTCGTCGGTGGGTCGAAGCTTCCCGGTACCAGAGCCGTCGTCACGCCTTCTCCTTCGACAGCCTCGTGATCTCCGCGCCGCCGTATCGCCGCCTGTCCGTCACCACCAGGCCTGGTGGGAGCGGCGATTCCACGCTGCCCGTTCGTCGGTGCAGTACGACCACACCTCCGTCGTTCAGCCGTTCGCCGAGCGCGGCGAGCACCTGTTCCACGGACGGTAGTGGTGCGTCATACGGAGGGTCAACGAATGCCAGGTCGTAGGTGGCGGTGTCCGACGCCAGGAACCGTTCGACGTTCCCTCGGACGACGGTGCCACCGAGACCCACCGCCTCGATGTTCGCCTCGAGCACTCGAAGCGCTTCGCGGTCGGACTCGACGAAAACCACCGCGTCTGCGCCGCGACTGAGCGCCTCGAGGCCGACACTCCCGGTCCCCGCATACAGGTCGAGGACGGCAGCGTCGACCACGAACGAGGCCAGGGACGAGAAGATCGCCTCCCGCACCCGGTCCATCATCGGGCGGGTCTGGCTACCCCGAGGACTGCGCAGCCGGCGCCCCTTGGCCGTGCCCGCGATGATCCTCATGAGATCATCAGCCAATCGACCGCGTCGCCGAGCAGCGCTTCGAGCTCCTCGCGGAGCTCCTGGTGACCGGTCAGTTCCGGGTCGTTGGCGACCAGCTTGAACGCCTCGCGGCGGGCCTCGACGAGGATCTCGAAATCCTCCAGGATGTCGGCGAGCCGCAGGTCGGCGAGGCCGGCCTGGCGCATGCCGAAGACGGTGCCCTGACCGCGGATGCGCAGATCCTCCTCCGCCAGACGGAACCCGTCGCCGGTGGCGGCCATGGCCGCCAGCCTCGCCTCGCCTTCCTCGGTAGTCGGCTCGGCGATCAGCACGCAATGCGACGGGTGCTCGCCGCGGCCCACCCGCCCCCGCAGCTGATGGAGCTGGCTGAGCCCGAACCGGTCGGCGTCCTCGACCACCATCACCGTCGCATTCGGGATGTCGATCCCGACCTCGATGACGGTGGTCGCCACCAGCACGTCGATCTCACCCTGGCGCATCCGGGCCATCACCGCCTCCTTGTCGGCGGATCGCAGCTGTCCGTGGATGAGCTCCACCCGCAGGTTGGAAAACACCGCCGACAGTCGCTCGTGCTCGGCGGTGGCCGACGCCGCCTCCAACTTGTCCGAATCCTCCACCAGCGGGCAGACCACGAAGGCCTGCCGGCCCGCCTCCACTTCGCTGCGGATCAGCCGGTAGACGCGCTGGAGACTCGGCGCGTCCTTGCCCATGACGGTCGTCGTGATCGGTTGGCGACCGCCGGGCAGCTCGTCGATGGTGGTCACGTCGAGGTCGCCGTACAGGGTCATGGCTAGCGTCCGCGGTATGGGCGTCGCCGTCATGATCAACAGGTCGGGCGTCGGCCCCTCGCCCTTCTCCTTGAGCATCACCCGCTGCGCCACCCCGAACCGATGTTGCTCGTCGACCACCGCCACCCCGAGGTTGGCGAACCGCACCCCCTCCTGGATCAGCGCGTGGGTGCCGACGACGACATCGATCTCACCCTTGGCGGTGCGCTCCAGGACCGACTCCCGATCCCTGGACGAGCCGGTGAGGACCGCCATGCGCACGCCGACCAGCGAGGCGAGGTCGACCATCCCCAGGTAGTGCTGGTCGGCGAGTACTTCGGTCGGGGCCATCACCGCGCCCTGGTAGCCGCTCTGCACCGCGATCAACAGGGCGGCCATCGCCACCACCGTCTTGCCCGACCCGACTTCGCCGAGCAGCAGGCGGTGCATCGGGTGCGGCGCGGCCATGTCGGTCTGGATCTCATCGATAGCCCGGCGCTGGGCTCCGGTCAGCTCGTAGGGCAGGGCGTCGATGAAGGCGTCGACCAGGCCACCGGAGAGGGAATGCACGATGCCCATCGCCTCTTCTGCCTGACGGTGCTTGCGCATGGCGAGCGCCACCTCGAGCCGGAACAACTCGTCGAAGACGAGCCGATCACGGGCCCTGGCCGCCGCCTCGAGGTCGGCGGGGAAGTGGATGTCCCGGATCGCCGGATCCCGGTCGACGAGCCCCAGCCGCCGACGCACCTCCTCGGGGACGGGGTCGACGAGCGACTGGACCCGGCCAAGGGCGTTGTGCACGGCTCTCCGCAGGTAGCCGGGGGCGACGCCGCCAACGGTGGAGTGAACCGGCATCACCCGGCCGGTGACCAACGATTCGGCCGACGAGGCGAGGACGTCGACGTCAGGTGACTTCATCTGGAGCCGCCCCCGGGCGCTCTCCACCTTCCCGGAGAGCGCCACTTCGCTCCCCGGCGAGAGCTGCCGCTCGCGGAACCCCTGGTTGAACCAGGTGGCGATCAGGGGCCGGCCGGAGTCGTCCTTGATCGTGGCCTCGATGATCTGGAGGTTGCGCCGCGGGCGACGACTGGTCACCTTGGCGACGGTACCGATCACCGTCACCTCCTCTCCCAGCGGAACCTCGGCGATGCCCACGGTCTGCGACCGATCGACATATCGCCTGGGTGCATGGAGGAGCAAGTCGGCGACGGACTCGACCCCGGCCTTGCGCAGATCCGCCCCCCGCTTGCCCGACAGCCCCTTCACCTGGTCGATGTCGACGGTCGACAGGTAGGCAAGGGAATGGTCGGAGGTCACGGTGGAGAGGGTATAGGAGCGTCCGGCTACCAGCTACCAGCCGGAGGACGACACCGCCAATACCTACGCTCGCCGAGCGATGCCGGTAGCCGGTAGCCGGCAGCTGGCTGGTGGCTGCTATTCTGCCCGCCCGTCCCCCTTCGACTAATGAGGTTTCCCCGTGTCATACCGTTGCGAGGTCTGCAACAAGGAGCCGTGGGTCGGCAAGCAAGTCAGCTTCTCGCACAAGCGCTCGAGTCGGCGCTGGCTGCCGAACATCCAGCGCGTCCGGGTTCGCCACGGCAGCAACTCCCGCCGGGCCCGCGTGTGCACCTCCTGCCTGAAGGCCGGCAAGGTCGAAAAGGTCTAGCCAGGGCCCCAGGCTCCAGGCTCCAGACCTGCCGCGATACGATGGATCCTCAGCCGATCAGGAGTCCGGGCAGGTGCAAGGCGTAGTCAAGGTGTATGACCCCAAGACCGGTGTCGGCATCGTGATCACCGAGGCCGACCGTCGCGAGGTGTTCCTGCGTCCGGGGAGCCTCAAAGGCAGCGTGTTTCGCACCCTTCGCCAGGGTCAGCGCATCGTGTTCGACACCGAAGCCGACGGCGAACGCATCTACGCCACTTCAGTGCGCATGGGCTCCGACGGATCCTGATTCGGCCGGGACTCCCCTGCCGACCGAGCGGTATAGTCCGAACTCGTCCACCTAATCAGAGGGAGTGAGATGGTCGAGGCGTACATCCTCATCCAGGCCGAGGTCGGCAAGGCAGCTCGGATCGCCGCAGAAGTCGGAAAGATCGACGGTGTCGCACAGTCGGCAGCGGTCATGGGACCCTATGACGTCGTCGTGCACGTCACCGCCGACGACAACGACGCCCTCGGCAACCTCGTCGTGGCCAAGATCCAGGCCGTCGAAGGCGTGACCCGTACGCTCGCCTGCCCGGTCGTCCGGATCTAGGGGGCGGCCGCAGGTCGTCCACCGAGGGCGATCGACACCAACTCGTCGCACAGGTCGGCGTACGGCAGGCCGGTGGCGTCCCACATCATCGGGAACATCGACTTCGGCGTGAACCCCGGCATGGTGTTCAGTTCGTTGACGAGGAACCCGCGCCCGCCCTCCTCGTAGAAGAAGTCGACGCGAGCGAGGCCGCGGCACTCGAGGACCTGGAACGCCCGGCAGGCAAGGTCCCGAACCATCTCTTCGGCTGCCTCGCTGAGCGGGGCAGGTACCAACAGCTCGGTGGCGTCGTCGCGGTACTTTGCGTCGTATGTGTACCAGCCGTTCTTGACGACGATCTCGCCGGGAACCGACGCCCGCGGTCCCTCGAGCACGGCCACCTCGATCTCGCGGCCCCGGACCTCCGGCTCGACCAGCACCTTGTCGCCGTGCCGGAACGCCTCGTCGATGGCATCTTTGAGCGACCCCCCCTCGTCGGCGCGCCCGACCCCCACCGACGAACCGAGTGATGCCGGTTTGACGAACACGGGGAAACCGAGATCGCCGGAGGTGTCATCGACGACGCCCGCGGGATCGTCGAGCCAGGCGGCCCGACGGATGACCACGAACGCGCCGACGGGAAGCCCGGCATCTCGGAGAAGCCGCTTCGCTACGTCCTTGTCCATGGCGACGGCGGAACCGACCACCCCCGCCCCCACGTACGGAAGATCCGCCATCTCGAACAGGCCCTGAATCGTGCCGTCCTCCCCGAACGGGCCGTGGAGGACCGGAAAGGCCACATCTACGACGTCGGCGCGACCCTCGCCCACGATCCTCCCCCCGGGGACCTCCAGCCTGGCGAGCGGTCCATCGGCGACCAGCGGCCGGCTGTCCGGGTCGGCGTAGTGCCAGGTGCCCGCCTTGCCGATGCCGATCGGAATCACCGTGTGGCCACGCGACTGGAGCGCCTCCAGCGTGGACACCGCGGACACGCACGAGACCTCGTGCTCCTCGGAGCGCCCACCGAAGAAGAGTGCGACCCTGGCCACCGGCGCTACTCGCCGTCGGTGCCGGGGCCGGCCGCCACGGCATGGAAGCCACCGTCGACGTGGACCACTTCGCCGCTGGTCATCGGTGCCCAGTCCGACAGCAGTACGCAGTTCATCATGGCGACCGGGCCCGGATCGCCCACGTCCCACCCCAGCGGGGCTCGCTCGCCCCACACCCGTTCGAAGGCCGAGAAGCCAGGGATGTTCTTGGCCGCCACCGTGGCCAGCGGGCCTGCCGACACCGCGTTGACCCGGATGCCGTGGGGTCCCAAATCGCGAGCGAGGTAGCGGGTCACGGACTGGAGGGCCGACTTGGCCACCCCCATCCAGTCGTAGGCCGGCCACGCCTGCGAATTGTCGAAATCGAGAGTGACGAGGGCGCCGCCGCCCGCCTTCTGCATCAGCGGCAGGAGCCCGACGGCGAGGGTCTTGTAGGAGAAGGCCGAGGTGGTGAAGGCGGTCGCGGCGCTCTCCGCCGGCGTGTTGAGAAAGTTGCCGCCGAGAGCGTCCTCGGGGGCGAAGGCGATGGCGTGGAGCGCCCCGTTCACTCGCCCCCACCGGCTGTCGAGGTCGGCGACGATGGCCTCCATGTGGGCGGGATCGTTGATGTCGAGTTCGAGTACGTCGGGTTCGACGGGGAGTCGGCTCGCCACACGCTTGGTGAGGCTCATCCCCCGGCCGAATCCGGTGAGAACCACTTCGGCGCCCTGCTCCTGGGCGATCCGGGCGGTGTGCCAGGCGATCGAGTCGTCGGTGAGCACACCGGTGATCAGCAGGCGTTTGTCCTTGAGGAGCATCGCTGGGAGGTTACCCGTATGCGATCGGTCGCCCGGGCACTACGTGTTCGCCCAGGCGCGAAGCCCCAGTCCCATCACGAATAGGAGCAGCAGCCCGTAGGCGAGCGCTGGTCGCTTGGCCAGTTGGCTGCGGTAGATGTAGGCGAAGGTGAAGGTGAACACGATCACCACCCCGTAGAACAGGTGGAAGTCGTCGGCGGGCCGCACCCCTTGGGCGTACATGGCGACGCCGAACCCGACCTGGGCGAGCATCGCCACCACGGCGGCGCCGACCGCGTATCGGGACCATGACGGTGGCTTCCGTTTGGCCAGGGCGAAGATCAAACCGCCGAGCCCGACGAGGCCGCAGACGACCACCGCGACGTAGAACCAGTTGGCATGGAGTGTGCGCATCGAGCGGCAGCCTACCGCCCCCACCCCGAGCGCCTACGCTCACTCCGTGACCACTGATCAGCCGAGTGACGCCGACCGCGAAGACCAGCGTCGACGCGACAGCCTGGAGGCCGAACGCGTCCAACGCGAGGAGAGCCTCGCCGCCGAGGAGCGACGTAAGAACGACAGCGCCGAGGCCGAACAGCGCCGCCTCCAGGAGCGCAGCGACGACGACGACCGCCAGCGCGGCGACACCGCCTGATCCCGCGGCGATGGAGCGGATCTCGGTCATAGGCAGTTCCGCCTCGGGCAAGTCCACCATGGCCCGCACCCTGGCCGATTGCCTCCACCTGCCGTACCTCGAACTCGACGCGGTCTTCCACCAGCCGGGCTGGCAGCCGAAACCCGACGACGAGTTCCAAGCCGATGTGTCGGCGTTCGTCGCCGCGGACCGCTGGGTCGTCGACGGCAACTACACGAGTCATGGCGTATCTCAGCTCGTGTGGCCGCGTGCCGACACCGTCGTGTGGATGGATCCGCCGAGGCGCGTGGTGATGATCAGGGTGATCCGACGCACGCTGCGAAGGATCATCACCCGCGAGGAGCTGTGGAACGTCAACCGTGAGCCCTGGAGCAACCTCTACAGCACGAAGGCAGAGAAGAACATCATCGTGTGGGCATGGACCCGCTTCGAGCACACACGGGCCAAATACGAAGCAATGCTCACCGACGGCACCTGGGCGCACGTGAACGTGGTGCGGCTTCGGAAGAAGCGAGAGGTGCGGGACTTCGGTGGAGCGCTCCGCTCAGGGGCGTGATCGCAGGCCTCACCCAGCGTGCGGGAATGTCATCCGAAGCGGACTGATACTCGCAGTAGCGTTAGAGCGTGGGAGCCAAGAGACGCTGGCGTGACTACCGAACCCCCGGCGGACGAAGACCGGTCAAGCAGTTCATCGATGGTCTGTCAGATGCGGATGCCGCTGCAATCGTCGCTGCCATGAAGGACGTGGAGGTGAATGGCAACGAAGTCGCGCACCATCTTGACGGTGACATCTACGAGGTGCGTGCTGCTGGTGACAAGCAGGCTTTCCGCATCCTGTACGCAACGGAGGGCAAGGAGGACCAAGTGCTTCTGGCCCTTGAATCGATCTCCAAGAAGACCCAGAGGACTCCCCGGCAGGCCATCCAGCTCGCGAAGCGGAGGCTTGCCGACTGGCGATCGCGTGGCCGGAAGCAGTCTTGAACTGCTATATCGTATTTGGTATATCGCTAACGATATGCCAATGTGATGCCGAAGAAGTACACGGGAGGGGCAATGACCGACTTTCTCACTGAACTCATCGAAGAGCGAGGCGAAGCAAACGAGCACTTCGCCGAGCTGGTCGCCGCCGCCTTCAAGCGACGCGAGCTCGTTCGACAACTTGCTGAGATCCGCACCGAACTTTCGATCTCGCAGACACGGCTTGCCGCACTGATGGGAACGTCACAGTCCGCGGTTGCGCGACTTGAGTCCGGCGACACTGACGCGCGCGCCTCCACCCTTGCACGATATGCAGCTGCCCTGGGGCACCGAATCGAGTTTGAGATCGTTGAGGAGTCCATCCCGCGAAGCGATGGCAAGCCCCAGAGGCGCCGTCAAGAAATCGCCTCGGCCTGAACTGCGCCAGCCGCACAACCGGCTCGTCGGCACGCAGCACTGATCACGTCGCGGCACCCTCGCCGAGCGTGCGGGAATGTCACCTGAGTGGCGACGAGCATATGTGGAACCCCGACGACCGAGGGGGTGTCGTAGCCAACCCATACGATGCCACGAGTGGCAAGGGTCAATGTGTATGTGGACGGCTTCAATCTCTACTTCGGGGCTCTCAAGGATCATCCTGATCTGAAGTGGCTCGATCTCGCTGCGCTCGCCAAACGCCTACTCAAGGACGACGACACCGTCAACCAGATCAGGTACTTCACCGCTCGGATCGACTCGAGAGGTGATCCGCAGGCGCCCCAGCGACAGGAGACCTACCTCAGAGCGCTCAGGACCATCCCGAACCTGTCCATCGACTACGGACGGTTCAAGACGCGAACGAAGATGCAACGCCTCGCAAATCCACCCGCCTCGGGTCCGAAACGCGTCGAAGTGCTCGTCACCGAGGAGAAGGGATCGGACGTCAACCTCGCGACACATCTGCTCTGGGACGCGTTCAACGGCGAAGGCTCGACGTCCCTCGTCATATCGGGCGACACCGACCTCGTTCGCCCCATCGAGGTAGTGGCTCGACGTCTGAATAGGAAGGTGGGGGTCGTCAACGGGACGCTGAACGCCGCACCAAGCCATGAGCTCGTGAGAGTCGCCTCGTGGATCAAGCGCCTGAGGATCGGAGTCCTCCGTGACTCACAGTTTCCAGAGAGCCTTTCCGACTCCACCGGCACATTCCGTCGGCCCGCTGGCTGGACATAGGGAATCAGCCAGAAGGAGATAACGCAGAGACCCGCCTCGCGGCGGGTCTCGCACCCAGCCACCGAGGCGACTGGGGGTCTGCAGTCATTATCGGGGTCATAGCCTGCTCAGTCAAGCGAATAGGTTCCGCAGTTGTTCGATCAGGTCTCGCCCAGGGGTGATCGTGGCGTAGTGCTCCTCGACGAGTCGTTCGATGGGTAGGGTTCGGCGTGCGCTACGTCTGCCTTGGGGTGGTGCGCGGTTGCGGAAGGAACCATGACAGCGTTCGGCCTTCGTTCGTTGGGGAGGGGTACTGCGTGGGTGAGGATGTTCGTCCGGCGCTCAAGTTCGGTGCTGACTGCTTCAGTCAGCACACAGATTGGCCGTCGTATCTGAGGGCAATGCAAGCTGCTGAGGATCTGGGCTACGACTCCCTGTGGACACCGGATCATCTGATCCCCACCCCGCCCGATGCCGACCCCGAAGGTGCGATTCTGGAGCCTTACATGTGCCTGGCCGGAGTAGCCGCCATGACCTCGAGGGCCACTCTTGGCTGCCTGGTCAGCCCGATCAGCCTCCGCCAACCGGCGCTCCTGGTGAAGATGATCACGGCCCTCGACCACATGAGCAACGGAAGAGCGATCCTCGGTTTGGGTGCCGGATGGCATCAGGAGGAGCATCGGCAATACGGATTCGAGTTCGGGAAGGGATTCGGGGAGCGGCTCGACTGGCTTCGGCAGGCTCTCCCGGTGATGCGGGGAATGCTTGACGGAACTCGTCCGTCGTCTTTGGGAGGTCGATATGACATCCAGGAAGCGGTGAACTCCCCCGCACCCGTCCAGGCCCGCCTTCCTATCCTGATCGGCGGCACCGGCCCCAGGGTGACACTCCGACTCGTGGCCGAGTACGGAGACATGTGCAACCTGATCGGATCGCCGGACCAGGTCGCCACTGCCGAGGCCAAGCTGATCGAGCACTGTGAAGCGATCGATCGGGATCCGGCCCAGATCGAACGAACGGTCGCAATCCGTCAGCCCGTCATCCGCGATTCCCGCTCGGAAGCCGAACAGGTGCTGAACGAGATCTTCGCTCACAACGACTCCGAGCCGTGGAGCAGGGACATGATGGGAACTCCGCAGGACCTGGTTGAGAGATGTGCTCCATATGTCGAGATGGGCTACCGGCACCTCGTCTTTCAATACCTCGCCCCCTTCGATGCGCAGACGATGGAGCGCCTCGCTACTGAGGTGAGGCCGCAGCTCGAGGCCATCGCCAACGCCTGACCCACCAGGACCTTCTGTGCGGCCCCCAAGTGTGGATCACCTGACTGGCGTGAGACGGAACGGAATCACAGCGAAGTCCTGACAGGGGTGCTGAAGGACCCGTGACTCGTGATCGCCGCCGCCTCGGGGAGAGTGCGGGAATGTCACCGGAGGGATTCCCGCCGCGGCGGATCCTGAGCGCGGGAGTGCAGCAACGTCACCGAGTGATTGTCCGTCCTTACGACCTCGAAGCCGAACCGCTCGTACAGGCTCACGGCCCGGTTTCGGTCGTCGACCGAGAGGCTGCACCGAGTTACAGACCCCAGCAAGCGTCCCATGAGTGCGGTTCCCAGCCCATGTCCTCTCCATTTGGCAACAACCGCGATCGAGACCTCGGGCGTGTCTTCGTCTACGAATCCGTAGCCTGGTGCGTCACTCCCGAACCGGCGTACCCAAACCGCTCCCGCGGGGTCGCCTGACACGGTCTCAGCAACCCAGCCAGCATCTCCTGGCTGGCTGCCGAAGTCCCGGACGTACCTTGCAAGCTCGGGTTCGTCGACGACGGCCCTCCGCAACCGTGGATCTCCGCGTGGTACGAACAGCGCCTCGTACAACATGTCCACGAGAAACGGCTCGTCGTGCTCCGTCGCCTCACGGATACGGAACTCCATACGCAGTGACGCTAGCGACATGCCCGCAGACAGCTCCGCCAGGTTCGGCCAGAGCCTGGAATTGTTGTATGCGTACGCGGCCGTCGCCCTCGGCTGGCGTTGCGACTGCCCCATGATCTCCCCGATCGCGGCTCTGACTGCGAGATGATCGACGGTGACCCGCAGGGTCGTCGAGGGTTGCCTACTCCGACGCGATGCTGAAGAGCCGGACGAGTTCGTGGTGTGGGTATGCGACTGCCTTGAGATCCAGTTGTCGCCACAGGACACATGGTTACCGGTCCGAGCTGGCTTGCCCCTCGCTACGGTCTACGCCATGGCTGGCTACGGAACGCATCTCTTCTGCCGGTCTTGGGCGGATGATCTGATCCGTCGACTACTTGAGGTGTCACGAGGCTGGGCAAGAGAACTGCGCCTCGAGATGCACTACCGAACTCGCGCGGTTGACGGAGATAGCACGCGGTGGGAACTCTGGGTGGACGGCAACTCCTTCGCCATCGCAGCTTGGAGCAGACAACTGGAGCGCGAATTGCCGACGGTCGCTCGAGGATTCGACCGCATTCGCGAGAGCACGGCAGCGGCCATCGCTGAGTCTTTGGCAACGCGATGGATCGGTTGGTGTGTCGGCGATGAAACGGATCCCCGAGTCCGGACGTCCACACGCGACGAGGGCCGATGGATCTGGCCCATCGTTGACTACCCCCTCGACACGCCGAACACTGCCCGACTGATCATGGCCGACGACTTGCTCGCGAGATGGCTTGTCGGAGAACTTCCCGAAGAGACCGTGGTTGAAGAGCTGCACACCATTGTCGAGGCGCTGTTACGCCACCGGCTCAGTGCGGGTCGATCAGTTCGTTGGCCCGAACTGCTTGTCCGGGCAGACGACGCGGGCCTACTGAGCCCGACTGAAGTCAAGGTACTGGAGGTGTTCAACCGTACGTGGCGTCGTGAGCTGAAGCACATGGGACGGGTGCTCACGACCGAGGAGCGTAAGGAAGCGAAGCGATTGTTGTGGAGTGTCCTATCGATTGCAGAGAACGCGCTCGGGAGTGCCAAGTGACTCTGGTGAGATCGTGTGCCGGCTAGGCGGCACCTCGGTCGTCGACCAGCGTCTGAGCGAGACGACGAGTCCAACTCCTGCGCCTCGATCGTGTCGTCAGCCTCTGGAACTGTGGCCGGTGATGTACTACTTGAGACCTGTCTTGGCCTTACGCGATCGCATTTCATGCTTCGAACTAGCACTCAATGACCACGGTTCCCACTCCCACGTGCCTTCCCCATCCGCTTTTCGTTTCGAACTCCACTGCGCGCGACAATTCTCTGGCGTCCCTGAAGCAGGGGCGGTTGCACTTGAGGCACAATATCCCTGGCGAGCCTGCTCTACCTCGGGGTGGCCCGGGTGTGCAACGGATGGGCTCAGGGACTGTGCGGTTGATCTGAACACACACTTCCCTGGATTCGCCGCAGCCGCCGCAGACCAGTCTTGCCTTGACGACCGCCGCAGACCAGTCTTGCCTTGACGAATCGCTCCAAGTTGCACCTCCAAGTCGAGATGGGCTCAACGTATCTCCAAGGTGTGACACGTTTGTGCAATCTCATCGGTTAACTGGCCAACGAGGATGAGGTTCACCGGCTGCAAGTTCGTGTTCTGAGTGTCTCGCGGGTGTCAAGTCGAGACAGACGGAATGTCCGCTCCCTAATCTGGCGGGGTGACTCCCGATGTAGACCACGTGGGCGCCCACCACGATCTCGAGCTCTCGATCTAGCTCGGTGCTGAGGCACTGAGGACATCACCGCCACCTCGGCCGACGTACGTAAATGCCATCAGAACCTTGGGCCGACGGTGGTCCTGGATCTGGGTCGGCCGCGCCGACCTATTCAAACCTACCGGATGACCTGAATGACAACTTCTCGGAACCCATGCTGACCGCAAGCTCATGCCAAGCGGTCTTGAGCCACCCGTAGCTCGCATCGATGGCCATGAAGTGCAGTCCTCGGAAGATGCCGAACTCCTCGGCATGCTCGGCGATGTCCCCATCGCGCTCGTTCACATCTCCCGACAGCATCCAGACCATCAAGAGAAGAAGCTCGTCGGAGGACAGTTGGGCTCGTAACAGCCGGCCGTACGTGAGGGCGCGATCGGTGTCCTCCATCGCGCCGAGAAACCTAAGTATCTCTCCCACCAACCTGAAGTAGTGGCCCATGTAGGGATAGCTGTCGCTGCTCAACTCGCCATAGGCCTGCTCTGCACGCTGGACGGGAGACAGAGATCCGCTGGTCTCTTGAAGCAGGCGGTGCATCTGCAGAGCTAGGTGGTGGAGCGCCTGCCTTCCTGTGACGATGCCTCCAAGGTCGAGATCGCTCACCGTGTCACGATGCATTTCTAGCAGAGCGAAGAAGGCCGCTTCAGTGCGCTGTGACTCGATCGAGGCAAGCTGCGTCGCCACGACCTCACGTTGCTCCTCCATAGCCTGGCGGGCTCGTGCGATCTCCGCGCTTTGCAGTTCCAATTCGCGATTCTGGAAGAACAGCGCCACGACAACGCCCGCAAAGGCCAAGCCCGAGAACAGCGCTCCGACCAGGCCGAAGGCATCGCCCCACAGGGCGCGTTCACGCAGTCCGGGCCAGATCAGAGGCGGCCCAAACCCGACAACAATCCACAGCAGCATGACGCCGCCGAAAGCGACGATCGCAACGGGTGTGACCCTGCGGAGCTGCCGTTCGGTCATCGGCTAGACAGCGTAGACCGAGCGAACAGGATGGCACGTGACGAACAGAGATGGCCCGACAAACTCGCGGAGGTGATGCACCCCGCCTCAGCCAGCGTGCAGGAATGTCACCAGCGGAGAACGCCGAGTCGGCTACGGGGGTGAGAATAGGGCTGACCCAGGCTGGCGCCCCACCGGGTCGGAAACCGTGATTCCTCCACGCCACCGACCGCTGATATCGGAGTAGCGATACTGCAAGTCCTGAAACCGAGAGCCATACCGCATCCGCAAGGTGTCGTACTGCGGTGCGACGTGGACGCCTGTGATTACGCCTGCGCAGTAGGTCCTCGTTGCCATCGGGAACAGCACGCCGTTCACCAGATCCGCGATCTGTAGTCCGACGTGATTCCCGCTGCGTCCGAAGGTCGGCACTTCTACAACCCGGTTCAACTCGTCACCGAGGACTCGGTGCTTCATCGTGTACAGAGAATGGGCCACTCTCTCATCCAGCTGGTGAGTCCGGCTGTCCGCGACAACCATGCCTTCTCCGTCGTTGGAGATCAGGTATTGCTGGAACGCTCGGCACAGTGCTTGCATCGAGTAGGTGTAGGTGGAGCGACCATTGAAGGAGGCGCCGGGTGTCTTGACCCACACTCGGGCGATCAGGCGGGCGTCGTGTGTTTCGAGTAGGTCGAACACTCGGTCCACAAACCCGATCGCTGTCCTTCTCTCGTCGCGCGAGCCGCTCCGCACGGCCCTGCGGATATCTGAAGCCTTGACCTCAACCAACACCGAGTCCAGATGGTGGCTCAATGACGACATCAGACCGGGGTAGAACCGGGTCTTGAGATCGAGGTAGGCCGCTGAAAGCGCTCCGACCTCGCTTGCGTCGATGATGAGGCCACCCAGCACGAAGACCGGCGCAACTACGGTCGGGCTCGCGCTTGCCAAGGGTATCGGCTGAGCATCACCCGCCTCATCGACGTAACAGAGGTACATATGGGGCCACTCTGCCAGATGCAGGCGGTGTGGGCCAGGCCTACAGGCACAACTGTGGCCCGACACAAGGCCGGGCCACAGGACTTGCCGTCTGAGCCGAAGCCCCCACGGCGAACGATCAATGTCGCTGCCACAGAGCTTATCGCAAGGGCTGTGGCTCTGCAATAGGAATCGGTCCCATTGGCCCTGCAGTTGAGTGTTGTCGGTGTGATCGCTCCACCCTCGGCCAGGGTGCGGGAATGTCACCAGGCCCGAGGGGCACCCCGTTCGCCAATGGGGCAATGGACGTCACTCTCAGCGCTGGTGTCTTCTCGTACTCCGATTCCGGCGGCTCCCGCGATCCTGTCGCACTACTCCACGCCATGGGCCGATCCGCGGCCGACTGGCAACCGGTCTTCGACCGAGTGTGAGGGCAAGTACCTGCAGTGGAGATAGGGGCCACGCACTACCCTCGGCAGGTGACATCATTCGAATCAATTCGGCAGGCGGTGACGAGTCACGAACAGCTCGCCATCGCCATGGCAAGCGCCACGGCTCTCGACGAGCAGGCCCGCAAGCTTGCCGAACCGCTCACCGCCCAATTCAAGGTTCTCATGGGCGAACACAGCGCCCTCGCCGCCGCGATGCGGGGGTTCGCGCGCGCGGAGTTCTCCTTCGGGAGTCTTGATCAAGCCATCCTTGGCAAGGCCGTGGACATGGCGGGGTCGTTGAAACGGCTCGCCTCGGGATTCGCCAGGCTGACGAAGACGGCATCGGCTCTGGGGCCGCAGTGGCCATCGATGGGCTTGAGGAGCGCCACGCCGGGTTGGTCTCAGCGGTCGCGCAGGAGGTTGCGGACAGGGCAGCGCCATCCGATGTCCTGACCGATCGCGGAAACAACGGCAACCTCCAACTGCAAGACGTCGCTCAGCTGTCCGGCCTTGTTCTCTTCTCCTTTGCCACCGTCCTAGCAGTCAGGGTCGCCTGGCTTACTACCGAAGGAGCCACATTCGTTGGCAGCGTTGCTGCTCTCGCCTTGTTGTGGGAGCGGGTGGTTAGCAAGTTCAACGAATAGCACACACTCTCCACGGCCAAGCGTGTGGGGATGCCCCCCAGGTCCGAGGCCCTATTAGCCGTTCGCCCGCTATCGCTCAAAATGGTTCGTCGTCTGGTCCGTAGTCGTCCCGCGCCACCGGAGCTGAACGAGTCGCAGCGGCGTCTGCCGCTCTGGTCACTCCAAGGTGCTGCACGAGGACATCAAGAATGCGCTCGCCACCGCGGCAAGCGTCAAGGAACACCTCCGCCCAAGAGGCACCAGCCTCTAACGCAAGGTCGGCCGCGATCACAAGGTCGGGGCGGAAGGCTTGTGGACACTGCTTCCATAAACGGGCAAGGTCGACTCGCGTGAGCTCGCCGCGCGTGCCCAACAGACGGATCGCCGCCGCTCTGCGTGCCCAGTGTGCTGCGCCGTCCTCTGCATCGCGCCGCGCGGCCTCGATGAGTATTGCCGGGCAACTGCCGGAGACGGTTTCGGCGACGCGGTAGAGCCAGGCGGCCTGGGACGCGAAAACGAACTGCTTCTCCGCGAGGACCGCTGCGACCACCTCGGCAACGTCACCGGCCTGCGAACTCGCCACGGCGAGGAGGTAGGTCGCGATCGCGTCCGTCTCCGACGGGTAAGCCCGCAAGAGATTGGCGCACTGATCGATTGCGAACCCGTCGTCAGCCGCGGCGAGCGTCGTTAGCGACTCTCTGAGGGTCGTGTGAAACACCTCCTTGGGCCAAGCCTTCTTGCCCGAACCGGGCCGATGCTTGACAGACTCCCGAAACAGGGCCTTTGCTGTCTCGACGTCGCTGGGAGTGAGATCGTCGCGCAGAATCTCGATCGCCTCACTCATGTCGAGACGCTGGTATGGCCCCAAGCCCTCGGTCCACTCCGCGGCAAACCGAATGAGGGTGTCGGGATCGTCACCGAGCTCATCGATCATCTCCTCCGGGACTTGGAGGTGGATGAGTACCCGACGGATCTCCGCCGGCTTGCCGGACTGGAGTGCGGCGAGCTGTGCCTGCTCGTAGCGCTGCTGAAGTGCGGACTTCTCTCTCTCGTGGGCTCCAAGGGTTACCGCGTAACCGGAGACAGTCTCAACGCTGCTCTTCTCGCCGTTCAGGTTGAGACCCAACTCTCGCAGGTTGTCCTCAAAGAGAGCGAGCGCCTCGCGACCGCGCCCGTATGACGAAGCGGCGATGCGAACATCGTCGCCATGTCGCCAGTAGTCATGACCTGCAATCAACATTGAACGGTCGACGGGGGAGAGAAAGAACGTTGCGAGGACGTCTGATTCGACTAAACCCTGGGGAATGCCTCGATCTGATCGGGTGACCCTGCCAAGGAACTCTTCCAGGGCATCGACCACCTCCCGCTGGCCAGTCGCCTCGATCAAGAGGGATGCCAACCGAGAGTGGCTAATGGTCTCGTAGAAGCCTGCAACGTCAGCGACGACGATGTGAGTTGGTCGCGACTCAAGAGGCACACGCAAGAACTCGGCCCATCTCTTCGGTACCGGGGCTGATCGGGGCCACAGGCTCGCCTCTGGGCTTGCCAGGGCCAACTCAATCCGAGGGGCGAGCCCTCTCGTGAGAGCGGCGTAGACCACTCGATCTTCGAGGGTGAGGAGCGCAGCGGAGCGCGTAGTGAAGTCGCTCTTCGGCACAGGAACCCTGATGAGAGCGACCGGCTGATATTGACCCCGTTCCATCGCACGACTTATCCGCTCCCAAAGCCGCCTGCCAACTTGCCCGAGCAACTTGTCCTCCGGTCGGGACGGCAGAAGATCGTTCCGAGTGACGGTTTGAGCCGCAGCCCCGATGTCAAGGTGGGGTGCCGCTCTTGAGAAAACGTCAGCCATGCTGAAGAGCCTAGGACCCTGGGCCTCAGGCAGCGTGTGGGCATGTCATCCGAGGAGGGTTCCCTGTCCGAGATTCAGAGTCCGGAGTCCCTCCTGAGTTGGAACTCGGCGTAGGACCGGCCGAGGATCCGTTCGTGAAGGAGCTTCCGCAAGTCCTGAAGGTGCCGTAGCAGGTCAGACTTCCACTGCTCCTGCTCCTCCGTAAGCGGCGAACCAGGGTCGGTGTGAAGGCGAGTCTCAGCATCCCATCTGGTGAGCGTGTTGAACACAGAACGCGCTCTGTCGATCAATAATTGCTCCTTGACCCCAAGAGCCCATCCCTTTGAGATCAGCCGACCGAATCCCTGTCGCGCCCGCGGCCAATTCTCACTACTGACGGACGACGCGAGCGGGGATAGGATCTCAGCCGCCTCAATTCTCGACTTCCTGATGAATTCGCGCCGGCTCACGAACACAGCCCCCGCCAGGGACAACGCGCCACCGAAGAGCGCGCCGATCAGCCCCAAGAAGATGTTGTCCATGTCATCACTCCCCACTCCGAGTCTACGGGCTGGATTCAGCCAGCGTGCGGGAATGTCACCGGAGCAGGCTGTGTGAGGGATGAGGTTGCCGGGATACGATCTCCAGATGTACGACCAGACCCGAATCGTCGATATCGACTCTGTGGACTCGTGGCCGCCCTTGGTGCTTGAGCTGATCGACCGGGTGATCGACAGCTTGGTGGGCGATGATTGGCTCAGGTATCCGAGGGATCACTTCAGGACCGGGGACTTCGAGGAGGAGGAGCGCCTGCTGAGAGAGGCGCTGTCGTCGCATCGCCTTCTCGCGCACCACGCTGCCCGGCTACTTCAGCACGAGATTGATGACATTCAGGAATCGTCCGGGCTGCGCGTCCTGACGGAGGATCTGCGGCTCGCAAAGGTGCAATCTGCTCTGGAGCATTATCCGGAGCTCGCAGCCCTTGACCCGGGAGGGACAAAGATCCTTTCCGATGGGCCGAATTCCTGGCAGGGAACAGCAGGCGGCCGGATCGGCACGATCGACTTTGTGGCGCCGTTCAGCATCTTCGAGCATCAGACGTGGGGCTTCTGGAACCTCTTTGACACCTGGGGTGGCGAGACACTGGGATGGCTCAAGGACGGCAGGGAGTCGAGCGAACTCCTGATGCGCCTCACGGAGGCGAGCAAGCCCGTCATCGTCGAGTTCGGCGCGCGAGTCGCGACACTGAATACGTACAAGATGCTGCTTCCCGCGTTTGTCGGGAGTCGTGGCAGCGCGGACGACTACTGGGGTCAGTGGCGAACCAACGAGTCGATCCCGCCGGATTGGGTCGGGGAATTGATCACGCCCGATAGCCCACGGTGGCCGGATGGGCACGTCGAGGTGGCATAGGGAACGGAGCGCCAGGACTAGGTCCGAACCGCGGTCAGGCTGGCTGCAAGTGCCATGCCGAGCGCAAGCAGCGCGAGGAGAGTCTCCCCGCCGAGGAACGCCCCAAGTCAGATCACGACGACGCCGAGCAAGGCGAGCGCAGGAACGGAGCGGATGACGACGACCGCAGGCGCGGCGTTTACGGACTGAGCGGCGCCTAGAAGAGCGCTCGCCTTCTCCTTTCTTGGTGCCTTCTCGAGATGGGAATCTGCGTTTAAGATCTTAAGTGGATTGACAGACGCTTAAACTCACGATTAGTCTCTTGCGAAGTCCCACCAAGGAAGGTAACGCCCCATGTCCACACCAGATATTCCGACGCTTCCTAAGACTCTTTCGGGTCTTCAGCCGACGGATGACTATGTCGCGCAACAAACGTCCCAGGGCGGGCGGCTTCACTATGCGGTCGCGTTGCCACTTTCGCAGGTGCCGGTGGTGCTTCCTGTTCCGGACCCGGCCATACCGCTCGAAGACAACCGACAGGTCAGGGTCAATCACGCTCAGTCCTTCGCCGAGTACATCAAGAAGAACGCGGAGTGGCATGCCGGTCCCCTGACAGTTCGGACCACAGCGCGCGCCGTCTCGTTTGAGCCCTTTCCCGGGGGGGACTACGGGACTTTGAAAGTCGGCGTCCTGAAGGTGCCACGAAATGACCGGCGCAGTTTTCGCATTGTCGACGGGCAACACCGTGTCCTAGGCGTGTCTCGGCTCCTTGAGCAGCTGAGCAACGAGGTCACCAACCAAGTGTCGAAGGTCGCTGCCGCCAAGCGAAACGGTGAACCCGCCGCGGCTGTGAACTCGCTGCAGGAGAAATTGCGTGACTTGGAGAGAATTCAGAAGCGGGTGTCGGAGGACTCAATCTTCATGGACCTGATCATTGAGAACGACACGGAGAAGGCACGTCAGATCTTCGTTGATGTCGCCAACAACGCCGTCGGAGTCACGAAGTCCGTCACCTCGCGCTTCGACTCGAGGAAGGTGGTCAATCGCGCTCTCCATGGCCTTCTAAGCGATGGCGACCTGAGCCCGGCCCTGATCGGTCGAGTCGACCTGCAGCAGGACCGAATTGGAGGAGCCAATCCCAATCTGTTGGGCGCCAAGCACGTCGCAGACATCATCCGGATTGTCGCGGTGGGGCCTACCGGCCGTGTCTCTCGGGCCCAGGAGAAGACGCTTGACGCCGAGCTACTCGCCAGGCAAGCGAACCGGTTCTTTGAAGTGCTATCGAAAGGCTTCCCCGAGATTGAGGCAATCGCAACCGGTAGGAAGGGTCCGGCTGAACTCCGGCCCCGCAGTCTGGTGTTGTCGACCACGATGCTTCGGGTACTGGCTGGCGTCTACTACAACCTGAAGACCAACTCCGCGTCGGAGGCGGACATCGTGTCCTTCTTCAATCGCCTCGCAAAGCACATGGAAGCCCCAGTTGATGGGACGACCCCGAGTGGCCAGCTCCTTCTAGGCGCGACGACGAGCGAGGCATTCACAGACGGTGCGACGGCGCCGGGAGCTCGGGCGCAGCAAGTGCGGGAGTTGGCAACCGTATTGACAGAGTGGGCTACAACGCCACCACCGGGGTTTTGATGGGCGCAAGGAACTGGACAACTGGAGCGCGAGACTACCCAATGAACCTTGAGGATCTCCGTGGCTCTCAGGTAGGCGATGTAGCCCTCCTCTTCGATGACAGCACGGTCGTGTCAGCGGCCTTCCATTACCACGCGCAGATCGCCTTCGCTCACACCGTCAACGAGCTGATTCGCCTTAGTGGCCAATCGGTGCCGATGCACTGGGATCCGAGAGTTGGCTCAGTCGAGTGGTGGCGAGTGATTGAGGGAACGGTTGCACTGCTACACAGGGTGCTTCTCCGAGAGCGAGAATCGGGGTTGCGGCCGGACCTAGCTGACTCAACAGATGAAAGAGCCGACGTCCTTGACAAGTGGTCGGCGATCGCTCGATGGTTCTCGAACGGCCTTCACTCTCCACCATCCCAACTAACTGGGCTGGTGGTAGAGCTCAGGGACTTCCGGAACTCCTTTGAGCACGCCACGCGAGCAAGCACTCGCACCCGCAAACACTCGAAGCTCGCAGAGGCCCCCGCCGCAGCGAATGTCGCTGATGCCATGGAGGCCATGGCTATCTGTGTGGCCGCCTCCGCTTACTTCCGCTACGTCCTCCCGGGGACTGACCTTATGCCGCAGATAGTCGCCCCCTCGCGAGAGCACGTGATGTTTGAACCACTGGATGTCGTCGCGCGCGAGGCCCTGTTCCCAATGTACCTGCGACTTCTTGAGGCTCGCGGCCTTGGGACCGACATCTCCCTCTACAACGGTCTTGGCCAGATCAGAGGGCAGGCCCTCGTGAGTACGGCCCTCATCGTTCGGTATGAGGACGAGAACAGTCTGCCCGACGCGGTGCAAACGATCGATGTGCTCAGCGATCTCGGAACTTGGGTGGAGACCCGAGAGACCCCGGATCCAGGCATGTTTCGCCTACCTTCGTACGGCGTCCGGTCGCAACAATAAGCGGTGACCGAACCCGCCCTCGACAGGTGGTGGGAGGCCATCCAAGTCAAGGACTCATGTGCAAGGCTCAGTAGCTCGATCTGTGTTGCGACTATTTCGACTATTGCGTTAAATGCGGTGATCGTGTAGGTTTGCTGCAGGAGGTAGATCATCAGCAACCAACCCGCCGCGAGAGTCTCGGAAGTCAACGATACGGCCCCCGGCGTGCTCGCCGACTTCCTGCGTCGTCATCCCACCCCATCCACACGCGTGATGCTCGTCGCTGATGATGTTGGTGCTCCAACCATGATCACAGTCCCATCTGAGGCTCTCAAGATGTTCATCGAGGTCCTCGACCACTTGAAGGACGGCGTGGGAGTCTCGATCGTGCCACAGAGTGCAGAACTCACGACTCAGCAAGCCGCGGACTTGTTGGGCGTGTCCCGGCCATTCCTGATTGACAAGGTCCTGCTGCCGAATGGACCCCTTGAGTTTCGCACTGTGGGGCGTCACCGCCGGATTCGGTTTGTCGACCTGGACACATTTCGGAAGGCCGAGGCTGCCCGACGGAAGAGGGCCGCCGATCGCGTAACCAAAATTGGCATAGATGCCGGGTTGGACGACTGAGTGGCCTTCCGCGTCCTCTACGACGCAAACGCCGTATTCGGTGCGCTGCAACGGAGCATTCTTGTTCGTGTTGGTGTGGCGCAGGCCAGGTTCAACCTTCGGGTCCTTCTCACTGACGCCATCCTTGACGAGATGGTTGACGCGGTTCGACGGAAGTACTCGGACTTCAGTGAGACGCAGGGTGAGAGCCTGAAACTCGCGATCAAAGAGGCCATCCCAGATTGCCTGGTGACCGGGTACAACTACGCGATCGAGAGCGTCACCATCGCGGACCCTGACGATGGGCACGTTGTGGCCGCCGCAATCCACTCAAACTCACAACTGATCATCACCGATGACGTAGCGTTCACATCCGACGCCCTCGAACCCCACGGTCTCGAAGCACAGAGCCCAGACGACTTCCTCACCGACCTGTTCGACCTAAACCCCGCGACGGTCCGACAGATCGTCAACGACGAGGCATCTGAAAGGAACTGTGACACCGAGGAGCTAATCGACCTCCTGGAGCAGCGCGGCTTGATCCGCCTCGCCCAACACCTGCGCCGCGACTGAGGACTCCACGCCTTGACCTAGCGTCGACAAGACCAGGGACGTGCGCCGACTCTCAGATGTGAAACCAGCGCTATCAGCAAGCGTGCACTCTCTCGACTACGTCGGCCATCGCCTCGACGGCTTCTACGGTCTTCGGGTAGAGGTCGCAACGTACTTCGGTGAAGCCGAGGGACTGGAACCCGAGGAGTGTGCTGGTTATCTCCTCGGGCGAACCGGAGAGTGGGTGTCCGATCCCTGTCGCTCCGTCCGCCTCGGCGCTATTCATGGGATCCAGGGTGTAGGCGTCGAGGGTCCGCACCAGAGTGTCGGGATCTCTGCCGACCTCTTCGCAGGCTCGTTCAAGCTCTTCTACCAAGGGGGTCAGTGTCTCTGTCGCGGTCCGGTGGTCGGTGGACCACCAGTTCCACGCGTCGGCGTACTGGGCGGCCAGCCTCATCATCTTCGGGCCCCCGGCGGCGATGATGATCGGCGGGCCACCCGGGCGCGGGCCTTGGAGTACCAGTTCAGATTGCTTGGCGGAGTGAAAGTCGCCGTCGTAGTCGACGGAACCCGACTTGAGCAGACCGTGGATGATCTCGATCGCCTCCGCGAAGCGTGAGTACCGGTGGTCGGTCGGGAACCCGAACGCCTCATAGTCCGAGTCCGGGGTGTTGCCAGCGCCGATGCCGAACAGGTAGCGCCCACCCGATATCTCATCGATAGTCACCGCCATCTTCGCGGTGAGGGCCGGAGATCGATAGGGAGCGTTGACGACGGACTGGCCAATGTTGATCCGGCCCGTAGCGGCTGCGAGCGCCGCCGCGATGGACATCGACTCCAGGCAGCCGTAGGTCTCCTTGGGACCGCGATACAAGAGTGCGTCCTCGAACACGAAGCTGTCGAATCCCACGGCTTCGGCCGCGCTGGCAAGGCGGAGAACCCGTTCCCAGGTGGGGGCCGGCTTCGACCCGTCTGGGCTTCCGTGCAGCTGAGCGATTAGCCCAATTCTCATCGTGACTCCAATCCCGATCTCATCGATCGTCTCATGTTTCCTTCGTCACCTCGGCCACCTCGGCCGCCAGGTGTTTGATCAGCGCTGCTGCATCCACGTTGATCGCTACGCCGTGGGCGCCGCCGCCGATCGAGGCGAGGCCGTCTATGGAGGCGTCGGCGATGACCGGCAGGGTGGTGGTGGAGCCGAAGGGGGTGATCGCGCCGGGGGTGTAGCCGGTGGCTGCCAGCGCTTCGTCTGCAGACGCCAGGGACAGGCGCGACACGCCAAGCACACTGCGCAGTTTCGCCCAGTCGATGACTCGGTCCCCTGGGACCAGAACCATGAGGAAGTCGCCTTCGCCGCGGCGGACCACGATCGTCTTGACCACCTGGCGGAGGTCGACACCACGGGCCTCGGCCGCCTCCTCCACGCTGGCCACCGGGCCGTACTCGATGACCTCATGGTCGAGACCCGACTCCGTCGCAGCGCGCGTGGCCGGTGTCTCAGTCATCGAGCAGGACGTCGGCGAAGCGATCGCGGACGACCTTCTTGTCGAACTTGCCGGTGCCCGTCTTGGGCAACTCCTCGGCGAATTCGATCACATCGGGTAGCCACCACTTGGCCACCCGACCGTCCAGGAACTCCAGCAACTCCTCGGCGGTCACTTCGGAGCCAGGGCGCCGCACCACCAGCGCCAGCGGCCGTTCCTGCCACTTGACGTGCTTGACGCCGATTACCGCCGCCTCGGCGACCCCTGGATGGGCCATCAGTTCGCGCTCCAGGTCGAGCGACGAGATCCACTCCCCGCCCGATTTGATCACGTCCTTGGCACGGTCGGTGATGACGATGTATCCCTCGGGAGTGATCTTGCACACATCGCCGGTCCGCATCCAGCCGTCGACGAACGCCTCCTGGCGTTCGTCCCGGAAGTACTGGGCGGCGATCCACGGGCCGCGAATGAGCAGCTCGCCGAACGCATCACCGTCGTGCGGCAGTTCGGCGCCGTCCTCGTCGACGATCTTCACCTGGAGCCCCGGCACCGGCAGCCCCGCCGTTTCCAGCCTGTCGAGGCGTTCGTCGAGGTCGAGATCCCGGTGCTCGGGAAGGAGCAGTGAGATCGAGGCCACCGGATTGGTCTCGGTCATCCCCCACCCCTGCTGCAGAACGATCCCCCGATCGCGCTGGAACCACTCGATCATCGCCCGCGGCACCGCCGACCCTCCACACATCAACGCCCGAATCGAAGAGGTGTCCGCGTCGGGATGGTCCATCAGGTGCTGCTGGATGCCCGCCCACACGGTCGGCACTCCTGCCGAGAAGGTCACCCGCTCGCGCTCGTAGAGGCCGACCAGCCCTTCCGGCGAGAGGTCGGGTCCCGGGTAGACGATCCGGGCGCCGACGGTGGTCGCCGAGAACGGGTACCCCCAGGCGGCGGCGTGGAACATGGGAACCACGGGCAACACCGTGTCCGCGGCCGAGATCGAAAAGACGGCGAGCGACGAGATCGTGTGCAGGTAGGTGGACCGCTGCGTGTAGGCGACGCCTTTGGGGTTACCGGTCGTGCCTGACGTGTAACAGAGCATCATCGGGGATCGCTCGTCGAGGATCGGCCAAGCGCCCCAGGACGGGGCATCGGCGATCAGGTCGTCGTAGGCGATGGCGTTGGGGAGATCACCGACCACCTCCGGCCCCATGACCACGAAGTGCTCCACTGTCTCCAATTCGCCAGCGAACCGCTCCACCAACGGCACCAGGTCGGGGTCCACGAAGAGCACGCGATCGGCAGCGTGGTTGACGATGTAGGCGAGCTGATCGGGGAACAGCCTGATGTTCAAGGTGTGGCAGACGCGGCCGGTGTTGGCCGTCGCCCAGTAGAGCTCGTGATGGCGCTGGTTGTTCCAGGCGAAGGTGGCCACGGCATCCCCCGTGTCCACCCCGAGATCATCGAGGGTGGCAGCGAGCCGCCGAACCCGCTCGTCAGTGTCGCCGTAGGTGGAGCGACGGATGCTGCGGTCGTACTCCACCGACACGATCTCGCGGCCCGGGTGCACCCGCACCGCGTTGTCGTACAGCGTCGACATGAGCAGCGGGAAGTCGTCCATCATGTGGGGCACGAAGCTAAATCTAGAGGAGCGAGGGGCGAGAGGCGAGAGGCGAGAGGCGAGGGGCGACGGGCGATAGGCGGGCGCCGACCTACCCTCCAAGCCGCCATGGGAACTCGTCGCCCGCCGGATCGCCGCCTACCGAAGCACATCTACGTGCGCCGCAGGATCGCCGTCGGCGTGGGTGTCATCCTCGCCGTGGTGCTCGCCACGACCCTGATCGGGCGACTGTTTGGTGCCGGAGGCACCTCCCTCCTCGACACGACGACGCTCGCCACGCCGACTACCACCACGATCCCGGCACCGCCGCCCTGCACCACCGGTGACCTGGTGATCTCCGAGGACCCGGCCACGGCATGGGCGACGGTGGTCGTCGACACGGCTCGGCGCCTCCCCGCCACTTATGCGCCAGACGATCTCGTGTCGGCAGCCAACGCTGGCTTCGCCGTCGGCGAAGGCGTCCTCGTCCGCTCATTCTTGATCACCGACCTCGTTGCGCTGCGCCAGGCTGCTGCCGACAACGGAACACCGGTGACGATGCTGGCCGCCTACCGCAGCTTCGATGCGCAGCAGCAGATCCTCGACCAGCGGATCACCGAGTTTGGCGAGGAGGAGGCGCTGCGCCGTGCCGCCCGACCGGGCCACTCGGAGCATCAGCTGGGCACCACGGTCGACCTCACCAGCGAGGGACTGAGCGACGTCGACCAGGCATGGGGATGGTCGCCCACCGGCCTTTGGGTGGCAGCCCATGCCCACGAGTTCGGATTCCTCGTCACCTACCCGGAGGGAGCCGAAGCGTTCACCTGTTACACCTACGAGCCCTGGCACCTTCGATATGTGGGGCGCGACCTCGCAGCCGCGGTGGTCGAGTCCGGCCTCACTCTGCGGGAGTACCTCTACGCCTTTCACACCCCGCTCGGAGCCTGACCGAGCCACCTCCCCGCCTTCGGAGGCCGCACGCGACGCGTGAGCCCTCCCCCTCCGTCTCGGCCCTTGCGGGCCGAGCCACCTCCCCCTACGGGGGAGGGGAACGCGGAAAATCCCGAGAAAGTCACTGGCCGGAGCCAGAACCCTCTCGGGATATTTCCGTCTGAGCGGAGCCTTGCGACTCTGCCCTCCCTCGATCTCGAGCCGAAGCTCGGTGCCGAAGTTGGTCCGGCAGTCGTCCGGTCCTTTCGGCCGGTGCGACCCTCCCGAAGGAGCTGGGTCGGAACCGCCGCCGACCGTTGCCGGTCGTTGGCACCACCACATCGCTGTAGTGACAAGGGGAACCTTACGACCCCGACAGGGCCGGGTCAAACTGAACGGCTAGTCCGTTTTCGCGCCCCACCGGAAGTTTTCACGCACTGCTTTCGCGAGCTCACAGCCACAGAGAGCTCGCACCACACAGCTCACAGCAAACAACTGACAGCCAGAGCGGCTCGAGACGAGGAGCCAGGGACGAGGGACGAGAAGCCAGGAGCGAGGAGCCAGGGATGACGGATGACGGACAACCGTCTGGCTGTGGAGCTGGTAGCCAGTAGCTCTGAGCTGGTAGCCGGTAGCCGGTAGCCGGTAGCCGACCCCGAAAAAGGTGGAACCCCGAGGAAGCGTTGGCCGAAGCCGCTGCCCCCTCGGGGCTCCATGTCCCCCTGTCGAACTCTCCTTGCGGAAAGCTCCCCAGGGGGAACCGTCTCAGCGTTGCCGCCGATCCGGCACCCTCCGTCAGACCGAAGTCTTCAGGTGGGCCGTGGCCCCGCTGAGTGCCGAGTCGGACCCGGAGGCCCTCCACTGCGACCCCTCGGGGCCGCCTTCCCGTTTCCTTGCGGTCCCGGGAAGGAGTGGGGGGAAGATAGGCGAGTACGGCAACCGGGTCAAATGGAACGGGTAGGTAGTTTTCGCGCTCTTGCGGCCGATTTCGCGGGCGTACCTGAGTTCCACCGATCCTCCCCCGGCGCGACTCGCAGCGCCCTACCGGCTCCTAGGCTCGCTCTGCCATGCCCGGATTCCTCACGCCCCGGTTCGTCTCGACCTGGTTTGCGTCTCTGTTCCAGGGCATGTCGTTCTTCCTCTTCGTCCACTTCCCCGGGTTCCTGCGCGACGACCTCGGCGCCTCCGAGCAGCAGATCGGTGTGATCTTCGCGGCCACAGCACTCAGCGCCATCGCGGTGCGCCCCTGGATGGGTCGCTCGATCGACCGCCTCGGCAGGCGACCGCTCTTCATGGCGGGCAACGCGCTCAACGTGCTCGTCGTTGCCGCCTATCTCAAGGTCGACGCCATCGACCCGTGGCTGTTCACCGTTCGCATCGGGCACGGCATCGCCATCGCCCTCGTGTTCTCGGCGATGCTCGCCTACGCCGCCGACCTGGTCCCGCCCGAGCGACGCATCCAGGGTCTCTCGCTGTTCGGGGTGGCCGGACTACTTCCCATAGCGATCGGCGGCTTCCTGGGGGACCTGGTGATAGGGAGGTGGGGCTTCGACGGACTCTTCATCACCGCGCTCGCCCTGGCCGTAGTAGCACTGCTACTCACTCTCCCACTCTTGGAGGTGGCGCCGCGGCTGGAGCCGGGAACCGCGGTGTCGTTCACCCGTCCCCTCCGCCAGCGCGATCTGCTCCCCATGTGGTGGATCTCGTTCGTCTTCGCGATGACCCTGACCGGCTACTTCACCTTCATTCGGACCTTCGTCGACACCACCGGTGTCGGCTCGGTGGGCGCGTTCTTCGGCACATACGCGGCGACGGCCATCCTGCTCAGGTTGTTCTTCGGCTGGGTGCCGGATCGGGTGGGCCCGAAACGGGTCCTGTACCCGGCGATCGCCATCTTCGGCTGCGGTCTCGTCGTCCTCTCCAGCGCCGGCAGCACCGGGGGAATCATGCTCGCCGGCGTGCTGTGCGGAGCCGGTCACGGCTCGCTGTTTCCCATCCTGTTCACCGAGTCGTTCGGGCGAGCGGCGCCGCGTGACCGCGGATCGGCGTCGGCGATCTTCACCGGCGTCTTCGACCTGGGCACGCTGGTCGGAGGGCCGATCCTCGGCTCGCTGATCGTGCTCGTCGGCTACCAATCCATGTACCTGATCACCGCCGGTTGGCTGGTGGTCGGCACCCTGGTCTTCGCCGTGTGGGACGGCGATCTCGCTCGCCGCAGGCGACGCACCCCCGACCCCGTCGGTACGTGATCGAACACCGCGGCTCGAGCCGAACTACATTCATGTCACTCCCTCCACCTAGGCTTCCTGACCATGACGCTGGAGACCCTGTCACCGAGTCGGGCTGGTGACTTCAAGCACTGCCCGCAGCTGTTCAAGTTCCGTGCCATCGATCGGCTCCCCGAGCCGACGACGGTGTACCAGGCGCGGGGGACCACGGCCCACCTCGCGCTCCAGCGGCTCTTCGACCTCCCGGCTGAGCAGCGGACACCCGACACCCTGTTCGATCTGTTCCGTGCCGCGTGGGCCGAGGTTCGGGCCGGGGAGTACGAGGGGCTCTTCGAGTCTGTCGAGGACGAGCGTGCCTGGGGGATCGAGAGTCTCGAGTTGCTCGCCAACTACTTCGCCGTGGAGGATCCGACCGCTTTCGACCCGATCGAACGGGAACTCGACATGCTCGAAGACCTCGGCGGCATCACGATCCGGGGGATCCTCGACCGCATGGAGAAAGACGCCGCCGGTCGGCTCGTGATCACCGACTACAAGACCGGCAAGGCTCCCCCGGAGCGGTACGCCCTACCGGCCTTCTTCGCCCTGAAGATCTATGCCCTGCTCATCCGCCAGCGGACCGGAACGACACCCGACGCCATTCAGCTCATCTACCTCAACGGTCCGACCGTGTATCGGATCGACATCAACGACGCCCAACTCGATGCCATGGACCGTCAGTTGCGCGCCCTGTGGTCGGCGATCGACAAGGCGATCACCACCGGGCACTTCCCACCGCGGCCGAGCCGGCTCTGTGACTGGTGCTCGTTCCAAGACCTATGCCCGGCGTTCAACAAGAGCGTCGACGGCACGGAGCGGCTGGCGGTGGCTGTCGGAGAGTGATACTCCGGATCAGGGGAAGACGCCGCGAGCGAGCTTGGCGTCGACCACCCGCCTGATCCCCTTGATCAGCGCCGCGGTACGCATGTCGGTCTGATACTTTTCGGCGACGGCGACCACGTCGGCGAACGACCGGCCCATGATCTCGCGGAGCCGGCCGACGATCTCGTTCTCGGTCCAGAAGTAGTTCTGCAGGTCCTGCACCCACTCGAAGTACGACACGGTGACGCCACCCGCGTTGGCGAGAATGTCGGGGACCACGAACACGCCGTTCTCGAGGAGGATCCGATCCCCTTCGATCGTTGTCGGCCCGTTGGCTCCCTCGAGGATGAGCTTCGCCTTGATGTCGGCGGCATTGCCCTTGGTGATCACCCCGCCGGTGGCGCACGGCATGAGCACCTGGACGTCGAGCTCCAGGAGTTCCGCGTTGGTGATCCGCTCGCCGCCCCCGGTGAACCCGGCGAGGTTCTTCTCGTTCTGAACCCAGGTGACGGCGTCGGCGATCGGGATCCCCTTCGGGTTGTATACCCCGCCGGTGACGTCGGAGATGGCCACCACCTTGGTGCCGAGCTCGTGCGCTGCCACGGCGGCGTAGAGGCCGACGTTCCCGAACCCCTGGATGGCGACAGTGGCGCCCTCCACTGCGAGCCCGGCCCTGTCGGCGGCCGCCGGGATCAGGCTCACCATCCCCCTACCCGTGGCTTCGCGACGGGCCACGGATCCACCGAGGGCAGGGGGCTTGCCCGTGACCACCGCCGGCTCCGAGTGGCCGACCTGCTGGCTGTAGGTGTCCATGATCCAGGCCATCGTCTGCTCGTCCGTGCCCATGTCGGGCGCGGGGATGTCCTTGTTGGGGCCGATGAAGTTGATGATCTCTGCGGTGTACCGACGGGTCACCCGCTGCTTCTCGGACCGCGACAGGATGGTCGGGTCCACCCGCACGCCACCTTTCGCCCCCCCGAAGGGCAGGCCGACGATGGCGCATTTCCACGTCATCAGCATGGCGAGGGCGGCGACTTCGCCGAGGTTCACGTCGGGAGCGAACCGGATCCCGCCCTTGGTCGGGCCCATCGACAGGACGTGCTGCACCCGATACCCGAACAGGCTCTCGACCTCCGAGTACTCGTCCTTACGGTACGGAAAGGTCACGACGAGGGACCGCTGCGGCACCCTGAGCCGGGTGGCCACGTTGGCGTCGATGGCCATCATCTCGGCTACGCGATCGAACTGTTCGACCGCGTCGTGATACAGGGGCGAGTCCCACTCTCGGAGTCCGACGCCGTCCATGTCTCCCACGCTCCTCAGTGGCTGCTGTACGCGAGCCAATCTACCCGGGTGCGTGCGCGACCCGCCTGGTCGTGTCACACCCACCGAGTACCTTGGCCCGGTGCAGGGTTCAGAGACGCGGATCGACCCGGATGCCTGGGATGCAGCCATCGCCGACACCGACGGACCCCAGCTGGTCGTCGGCGGCCCCGGCTCGGGCAAGACCGAGTTCCTGGTGCGACGCGCTCGGCATCTCATCGACGTCTCCGGAGCTCGACCCGACCATCTCCTGCTGTTGTCGTTCTCGCGTCGCGGTGCTGCCGACCTGCGAACCCGGCTCGCAACCACGCTCGACCGCTCGTTCAGTCGGATCCCAGCCCTGACCTTCCACTCCCTCGCCCTCCAGATCATCGAAGCCCACGGGGCCGAGGGAGACTGGCCGACCCCGCCAACGCCGCTCACCGGTCCGGAGCAGGTCACCCTCGTCGCCGAGGTACTGGCGGGTGAGGATCCGAAGGCCTGGCCGCAGCCCTTCCGTGGGCTCCTCGGCACTCGATCCTTCGCCGCCGATCTCGCCGACTTCTGCATGCGAGCCGCCGAACGCCTCATCGGGCCCGACGAGATCGAGGGGTTCGCCCGGGCCGACTGGCGGGCCGTCCCCGGGTTCATGCACCGCTACCGCGACACCCTCGTCGACCGCGGCCGTATCGACTACGGCTCGTTGCAGGCGGAGGCCATCCGGCTCCTCGCCCGACCGGAGGTGCGGCAGGAGCGACGCAGGATCCCGACGCACATCCTGGTCGACGAGTACCAGGACACCACCGTCTCACAGGCGACGCTGCTCGACCACCTCGCCGGCCCGGGTGGCAACCTCACCGTCGCCGGGGATCCCTACCAGTCCGTCTACTCCTTCCGGGGCGCAGAGGTGGGCAACATCGGTGCCTTCCCCACTCGGTTCGGCAGCGCCGAACACCCGGCTCGACGGCTGGTGCTCAACACCTCGTTTCGCGTTCCCGAGGCGATCCTCTCGGCGGCGGTGCGGGTCACCGCGGGCACCGGACTCCCCGGTGCGGCCGGTCCGGTGATCCCGGCTCCCGGGGAGGGATCCGTCGAGACCTACCGCTTCGATCAGCAGTCGCACGAGGCCGAGTGGATCGCCGCCGAGATCCAGCGGGCGCATCTGGTGGGACGCATCCCCTATCGCAACATGGCGGTACTCGTCAGGTCGAAGCGCAGCCTGCTCGGAGAACTGGCGAGAGCGCTCCATCGCCGTCACATACCCCACGAACAGCCCAACGACCGCCTCGTCGGTCACCGCCTGGTGCGATGCATCGGAGATCTGGTGGAAGCGGCCACGGCCGACGGAGCCCGTCGGACCGATGCCCTGCGACGGGTGCTGCTCGGACCCCTGGTGGGATTGCCGTTGGGGCGGGTCCGCGAGATGGAGCGCACCGCCTTGCGGGGCGCGGCGTGGACCGACGTGATCGCCTCCGACGACGGCGGGAGTGAGATTGGCGAGCTCGTCACCGATCCGACCTGGGCTGCTACGGCACCCGCATCCGACGGCTTCTGGACCGTGTGGACGACGCTCGGCGTGTTCGACCGTGTAGCGCGTGACCCGGCAGCAGTCGACGACCGAGCCGCCCTGGCATCGTTCGGGCAGGCACTGGAACGCCTCCGCGACCGCGACCCGACGTCGACGCTGCGCGACTACTTCGCCGCGGCGGACGCCGAGGACTTCGAGGCGGAGCCGCTCCTCGAGTTTCGGGCGTCGGACACCGACCAGGTCACCCTCACCACGCTCCACCAGGCCAAGGGCCAGGAGTACGACGTCGTCTTCATCGCCGACGCCCGAGAAGGCGTCCTCCCCGACCTGAGGACCAGGGACTCGATCCTCGGGACCCGCCACCTCTCCCCCACCCACGGCGGCGACGATGGTGCCTACACCCGGTTCCGCATCCAGGAGGAGATGCGCCTCGTCTACACCGCTCTCTGTCGTGCCCGACGCCGCGCCGTCGTCACCTGCACGTCGATGGGCGTCGACATGACCGGAGGCGCCCCCAGCCGGATCCTCCCGCTCATCGCCGGCAAGCCCATGGAGGAGGCAGCCGGGGCCCCGGGGGAGCACCAGGAGCCGATCACGGCTCTGGAGGCCGAAGCATGGCTGCGCCGCATCGCGCGTGACCCGCAGAAGCCAGCGGTGGACCGGCTCGCCGCCCTCGCCGCCCTCACCCGCCCGAGTGCCTGGCGACCCCGCGATCCGGGGCACTTCGCCGGGGTGCTGGATCGTGGTCCCGACCAGGGCGTCACCGAGATACCCCTGCGAATGTCGCCGAGTCGGGCAGAGTCGTACCTGACCTGTCCCAGGCGCTACGTGCTCGAACGCGGGCTGGGCCTCGGCAACGCCGGGTCCACCTACGCCTCACTCGGGAGTGCCATCCACGACGCCCTCGAACGCGCCGAGTCGGCCGCTCTGGCCAGAGGGGACGAGCACGGAACGGCGGAAGAGGCGCGGGCCGCCCTCGATGACGTCTTCGAGCCGGCGGACTACGGGGGAAGCCCATGGGCCGAGGCGTGGCATGCCCGGGCAGCGTGGATCATCACCCGCCTGTACGACCTGTGGCCGGGGAAGGGGCCGGCCCTCGGCCTCGAGGTCTCCGTCGAGCGCGAGGTCGACGGGGTCCGATGGGTGGGCCGCATCGACCGCATCGAACAGCGAACCGACGGAGTGTGGGTCATCGACTACAAGACGGGCACATCGGCACCGAACAAGGCCGATGCCGCGGTGTCGGTCCAGTTGGGCTTCTACGTGAGTGCCGTAGACGCGCCGGAGGTCGCCGGCGCTGAGATGTGGTTCCCGGCCGCCAAGCAGGTTTCGATCAAGCGCCGCCAGTTCGACCTGTCCCGCCTCCCCGATGTCGAGGAGGCGATGCGAATCGCCCAGCAGGGTATCGGCGACGAGCGGTGGGACCCGGAGCCGGGAGCCCATTGCGAACAGTGCGCCCATCGGACGCTGTGTCCGGCCTGGCCTGAGGGCGCGGAGGCATACGCCGGATGAGACTCACCCCCGAACAGGAGCGCATCGTCGCTCACCCGCTCGAGCCGCTGCGGGTCACCGCGGGCGCCGGGACCGGCAAGACGCAGACCATGACCATGCGCCTGGTCCGCCTGGTGACGGATCACGACATCGCCCCCGAAGAGGCGCTCGGTATCACCTTTACCAACAAGGCCGCCGAAGAGCTCGCCGATCGTCTGCGCACGAACCTCCCGGATCACACCGCCGCCGGCCACGAGGTCCAGGTGCAGACGTACCACGGCTTCGCCCACGGCCTGCTGCGCGAGTTCGGACCGCTCATCGGCATCCCGCGCCAGCCCCGAATCGTGCCGCCGGGTTACGCCCGCCAGATGCTGCTCGACGCCCTCGGTGACACCCCCCACCGGGCGCTCGACCTCACCCGCTCCGCAACGATCGTCGAAGACCTGCAACGGCTGGCATCCAGCGTCGGTGACCATCTGGTCGACCTCTCCACCATCGCCGACGACGACGCAGACCCCGAGGACGACGTCCTCCTCCGGCGCAGCGACATGGTCGCCGTACTCAAGGCGTACGCGCGACGAAAGCAGGAGCTGGGCGCCGTCGACTACGCCGACATGGTGGCGCTGGCATGCCGACTCGTAGATGACGCCGCCATCGCCGAGCGCATCCAGAACCGCTACCGCGTCGTGCTGCTCGACGAGTATCAAGACACGAACCCGGGTCAACGCGAACTGCTCCGACGGGTCTTCGGCGGCGGCTTCCCGGTCACCGCGGTCGGCGATCCGGATCAGACCATCTACGAGTGGCGCGGTGCCTCACCGGCCAACTTCGAGGACTTCCCCCACCACTTCCCGCTGGCGTCGGGGGCCCCATCACCGTCGCTCCCCCTGTCGGTCAACTGGCGTTCCGGCCCGGAGATCCTCACCGTCGCCAACGCGGTTCGGGCCGAGATCTCCCGCGCCGGCGACATCGACGAGCTACGGGCTCGGACCGATGCACCGCCGGCCACGGTACGAACCCACTGGCTTCGCACCGCCCTGGACGAGGCGGCATGGATCGCCGACGAAGCCGTTCGACTTCACGCCACGGGACGCCAGTGGAGCGACCTGGCCATCCTCTTTCGCAAGCACCGCCAGATGGCGGCGGTGCGCGACGCCCTGGTCGCCCGCGGGGTACCGGTGGAGGTCGCCTCGCTCGGAGGGCTCCTCGAAGTGCCCGAGGTCGCCGACCTCCATGCCTGGCTGCGCCTCCTGGGTCGACCCCAGGATGGGATCGCTCTGGCGAGGATCCTCACCGGGGCCTCGTTCCGCCTCGGACTCGGTGACCTCGCCCCGCTCGCACGCTGGGCGGAACGCTTGCGGCGTCGTGCCGACGAGGACGAGCCGCTCGGCTGGGCGCTGGTGGATGCCCTCGAGCACGTCGGCACCATCGAGGGACTCAGCGACGAGGCTCGCCGACGACTGGCTCGCTTCATGGGACTCCACCGGGATCTCGTGGGTGCCGCCCAGTCGACGAACCTCGCCGAGTTGTGCCGACTCATCCTCGATCGCACCGGCGCCTGGGCCGAGGTCGACGCGCTCGGCGACACGGCCCGTCTGACCGTCCGGCTCAACCTGTACCGCCTCCTCGACCTGGTCGAGTCGTGGAGCCCGCTGGAGGGTGCGCCATCGCTCACCGCCTTCCTGCAGCACCTGGACCTGCTCGCCGAGGACGGCGCCGAGGACGGGCTCGACACTGCGAACGTGAGCGGCGAGGACGCCGTGCTGCTCATCACCGTGCACCGCGCCAAGGGCCTCGAGTGGCCCGTGGTGTTCCTCCCTGCCCTCTGTGACGGCACCTTCCCCGGCAACGTGGTCACCTACGAAGACCCGCTCAGCCGTCCCGAGGTCCTCCCCTACCGGTTCCGCCTCGATCAACGCCACCTGCCAGACCTGGGCGACGACCCGGAAGAGCGCAAGGAACTGCTCCGAGAACGCCACCGGGATCAGGAGTGGCGCACCGCCTACGTGGCCGTCACCCGCGCGCGTGAGGAACTCGTCGCCAGCGGCGCCTTCTGGTACACGACGGGACGGCCGAAGCAGCCCAGCCCGCTCTTCTCGCTCATCGACACCATCGCCGTCGCCGAGCCCGACCGGAGCGAGGATCCCGGCGAAGCGCCGACGAGCCTGATACCCGAGACCGGATGGCGGTCCGTGCCCGACCCCCTGTTCGCCGACGGGTGGCAGCGAGCCCTCGCCGAGGCGGTCGTCGACCCGGCGACCGTGGATCGCGCCGCGGGAGACGCCGGGCTCGTTGCCGAGTTCGAACAACGGGTCGATGCGCTCCAGGCACGGCTCGACGGCCTTCCGGCTTCACCGGAACCGGACCCTGCGTCCGATCGGCCCCGGATGTCGGTGAGTGGCGTGGTCACGTTCGCCGCCTGCCCGCAGCGCCATCACTGGGCATACGTCGATCGGCTCCCGCGACGACCCTCGCCCGCTGCCCGACACGGCGTCGACGTCCACAAGCGCATCGAGCGCCGGCTGCGCGGCATCCAGACGTTCGACGACCTCGACGGTGTGGTCTTCTCCGCGGACGACGCCGAGGTGGCCTCGGCCCGCGGTGCGGCATCCGCATACTCGACGTTCCAGGCGTCCCGGTTCGCCTCCCTCGAACCGCTCCTCGTCGAAGCCCCCTTCAGTCTGAAGATCGGTGACACGAGGATCGAAGGCCGCATCGATGCTGTCTTCGAGACCCCGGATGGCGTGTGGGAGATCGTCGACTTCAAGAGCGGGCGCCCATCCGACGACCCGACGCGCCGCGTCCAACTCCAGGCGTACGCCCTGGCGGTGGCACGGGCCGGGCTGGTGGAGGGACGGCGCCCCGGCCCGCTCCGGGGCACATTCCTGTACCTCGGCGAGGACGAGCCGACCGAGGTGTCGGAGGATGTCGACGACGCATGGCTCGACGAAGCGGCCGCCGCCGTCGCCGACGTCGTCGCTCGTGCGGGTGCCGGAGAGACCGCTCCGACGCCGTCACCCGGGTGCCGCTGGTGCGACTTCAGCCGGTTCTGCCCGGCGGGAACCGCCTGGCTCGCCGACAACGCCGCCGACTGAGCCGATCAGCGCACGCGGCCGTCCTCGACGTCGAGCACGAGCGTGACCGGGCCGTCGTTGATCAGCGTCACCTCCATGGAAGCCCCGAACTCGCCGGTGGCGACCGGGATCCCGGCCGCCTCGATCCGGCTGGCGACCGCGGCGACGAGGCGCTCGGCCTCGGATGGCCCACCGGCTCCGACGAACGACGGGCGCCGGCCCTTTCGGAGGTCGGCGACGAGCGTGAACTGGCTCACGACGAGCACTGCGCCACCGACGTCGCCCACGGCCAGATTCATCGAGCCGCCGTCGTCACGAAAGATGCGCAGGCCGACGATCTTGTCGGCCATCGTCTCCGCGTCCCGGTCCTCGTCGCCGTCGGCGACGCCGAGCAGGACGAGCAGACCGGGCCCGATCTCCCCGACGGCGCGACCCTCGACCACCACCGAGGCTCGGGCCACCCGCTGAACGACGGCTCTCACCGGCCGGCGACGGGAGTGTCCGGGCGAGGCCGACGGTGCAGGGACTTCAGGACCGCCTCGGCGACCTTGTCTGCGGGGACTCGATACTCGCCGCGACGCACCTGATCGGTGATCTCGGCGACGTAGCGGCGGCGCTCTACCACGGCTCGCCTCGTGATGGGAAGGGGTGCATGTGATATCTCCTCGTGGCCGCTCACACCGAGAACCTCACGACGATCACGTCGCCTTCGTGGATCTGGTGGTCACGACCCTCGATCCGGACCTTTCCTGCTGCCTTCGCTGCGTCCCATCCTCCCACCTCCAGCACCGTCTCTATCGGCGAAATCTCGGCGCGAATGAAACCGCGCTGTAAGTCGCTATGGATTTTTCCCGCGGCCTCCGCCGCTGACGAGCCCTTCCTGACCGTCCAGGCACGGGATTCCTTCGGGCCGACGGTGAAGAACGAGACGAGGCCGAGAGCGGCGTAGGTGGCCCTGGTGACCGCGGAGAGGGCGCCGTCGCCGAGGCCGAGTGCCTCGAAGAGCTCGGCGCGCTCGCCCGGGTCCAGCCGGGATCCCTCCTCTTCGATTCGTGCGGAGAGGGTGATGACCTCGTCTCCCTCCGGTACGACGGCGGCGACGGCAGCGCGCAGTGATTCGGCGTCCCCCTCGTCCTCTCCGACGTTCACCACCCACACCGCCGGTAGCAGCGAGAGGGGAGCCATGTCCCGAAAGGCATCCAGGTCCGACGACGACCACTCCTTCGACCGGAGCGCGGCCCCTTCGGCCAGTACTGCGGCAGCACGGGCAATGGCATCGGCAGCCGAGCGCTTCACCGCCTCGGCCGATGCCTCCTTGGACGCCCGCTCGGCGCGCCGGTCGAACACCTCGGCATCGGCGAGGGCGAGTTCCAGGAGCAGGCTCTCAGCCTGAGCAACCGGATCGGTGCCCCATCCCGCATCGGCGACACCCGGATCCTCGAAGGCGCGTAGCACGATCAGCAGTGCCTCCATCTCACGCAGCCGTCCGATGGCCTGCCCGTTGGGTGAGCCGTCGGCGGAGTGGAGCGCCGGCAAATCGACGAGTTCGAGCACCGCGTGAGTGATCTTCTTCGAACCCTCCACCCGGGCAGCGGCCTCGAGCCGGTCGTCGGGAACCCGGGCGACACCCAGGTTCGGCTCGGTCGTCGCATACGGGTGAGGGGCGGTGACGGCTTCGAGGCCGGTGAGGGCATTGAAGACGGTCGTGCGACCGGAGTTGGGGAAACCGATGATGCCCAGGCGAGCCATTGGACGGCGACGATACCCGCCCTGCCCCACCACCCGGACGTCGGGACCGAGACGCGACCGGTCAGGCGACGGCGCCGACCGACCTGAGATGCGCGATGTCGCCCTCGGAGTAGCCGAGATCGGCGAGCACGACGGCGCCGTCCGCCCCGGGTGGTCGACCCGGCACCGGAATCGTCGGCACTGAACCCCCGAACCGCGGAGCTGGTCCCGGCTGCACGATGCCGCCCAGATCCACGAACGTCCCCCGAGCCGCCAGGTGGGGGTCGGTGGCGACCTCGCCGAGAGCCAGCACGGGAACGACGCACGCATCCGTCCCGGCGAAGGTCGCCGTCCACTCGTCTCTGGTACGCGTGGAGAAAACGACCTCGAAACACTCTCGCAGGGTCGGCCACCCCGAACGGTCGTACTGATCGGGCAGGTCGTCCTCGTCCAGGCCCAGCCCAGAAAGGAGCTGCCGGTAGAACTGCGGTTCGAGCGCCCCCACCGCCACATGTCGACCATCGGCAGTGGCGTAGCACCGGTAGAATGGGGCACCGCCGTCCAAGAGGTTGTCGTCACGCTCGTCCGACCACAGACCCTCGGCGCGCATGCCGTGGATCATGGCGGTGAGCAGCGCGGCACCCTCCACCATGGCCGCGTCGACCACATCGCCCTTGCCCGACGATCCTCTGGCGACCAGGGCGGCGAGGATGCCCGAGACCAACATCATGGCGCCACCACCAAAGTCGGCCAGGAGGTTGAGCGGGGGTGGTGGCGGACGATCGGCAGGCCCGATCGTTCCCAGTGCCCCACCGAGGGCGGCATACCCGATGTCATGACCTGCCTCGCCCGATCGGGGACCGTCCTGTCCCCAACCCGTCATCCGCCCGTAGACGAGGCGGGGATTACGGCCCAGGCAGGCGTCGGGACCGAGGCCGAGGCGCTCCATCACGCCGGGTCGCAAACCCTCTACGAGCACGTCGGAGCGCTCCACCAGCCGCAGCGCCACCTCGACCGCGTCGGGGTGCTTGAGGTCGAGACCGATCGACGCCGACCGCCCCCTGAGCAGCGGGTCCCGCGGCGCCGGCCCCCCGCAGGCCTCGGGTCGTTCGATGCGGACCACTCGCGCACCCATGTCAGCGAGCATCATCGAGGCGAACGGCCCCGGTCCGATCGAGGCGAACTCGACCACCGAGACGCCGTCCAACGGGCCGGTCACCGCGTCGCTCCCGACTCGACCACCGTGTGATCCGTGATCGGGTGGCGGCTGAGGACGATGAGGTCCTCGAGCCGATCCCGCATCCCCTCGACATGGCTCACCAGCACCACGAGACGGCCAGTGCCACCGGTGACGAGACGCTCGATACCGTCCATCGCCAGGTCGATGTGCTCGGCGTCGAGACTCCCGAAACCTTCGTCGAGGAAGAAGGCGTCGAGGCGACCCCCCTGTCTCCCCACCATCTCGGCGAGTGCCAGCGCCAGGGCCAGGGAAGCCAGGAACGATTCGCCTCCACTCAGGCTGTCGGGGCGGCGGCGGCCCTCTGCGGCGGACAGGTCCAGGATGTCGAACTCCCCGTCGTCGGAGAACCGATACCGACGGCCGCTGAGCGTCTCGAGGTGGTCACCGGCCAGACCGGCGAGAACCTGCCGTCGCTCGCCGAGCACGTAGTCGAGGAAGGCGGCGGGCCGGAGGTCGGTCATCAGGCGTTCCAGGAGCGACGCCTGCTCCACCAGGCCGACCTCCCCTTCGTCGAGGCGATCCAGCTCGGCCAGGCGGCGCTCGATCAGCTCCACCTCGGTTGCCAGCGCGGTCACTGAACGGTCGGCCTCGGTCATCACCTCGACGAGATCGTCGCCAGCGGCGAGTCCGGCCGATTCGAGGAGCCCGGTGCGTTCGAGACGAGCCGCTTCCAGCACCTGACCCAGCTGATCGTGGGACTCCCCCGCCGCTCCCCGCCGCTTCAACCATGTCCGCCGGATCCCGTCGAGGGCGGCGGCGAAGGACGATGCGTCGGCGCCGACGTCGATGTCCAGGTCGAGTCGCGCCACCAGCCTGTCGAGCCCGGATCTGAGGGCCTGGACGCCGGTGCGGGTCGCATCCCGATCCACTTTCGCCGTGTCGACCGCGGCACGCGCCGCCTGTTCGGACTCACCCGCCGTGCCCGCCGCGACTTCCGCGGCGACCACGGCCTCCCTCAGTTCCGAGAGGCGGACCTGCGGGTCGCCATCCCCGAGAAGCTTCGCCGTTTCCTCTACCAGGAGAGCCACCTCGGCCTCGAGCCGCGCCACACCGTCCGTCGCCGCGGTGAGGGTTGACTCGGCGTCGCGATGACGACCCGTCGCTGCCTCGAGCGCCGCTTCCGCCCTGGCGACGGCAGCCTTCGCCGCACTCTCGCGCCCCCTGGCGTCGGCGCCCTCGGTCACGATCCGGCCCAGCGCCGCCTCGGCTTCACTCAACTCCGGCGGTGTTTCCAACGACGGCACGGACCGCACCACCTGCTCGCACACCGGGCAGGGCTCGCCGACCGAGAGGTCCGATCGCAGCGCGTAGGCGCGGCTCCGGCCATGCGCGTCATGGAGTGCCTGACGGGCTCTCTCCTCCTCCAGGGCAGCGGCCGCCGAGGCGCTGGCCGCGACCTCCACCTCGGCCGCGGCCGCGGTCAGCGCAGCCTCCGCCTCGGCGACGGCTTCTGCTGCCGCGGCCACCGCCGCCTCCAAAGGAGGGACCCGGGACTGATCACGCTCCACCGCTGCCCGCGATGCCTCGACTCTGCTCACCAGGTCGCTGGCCGCGTCCAGCGCCTCTCTTCCGCCAGCGGCCCCGAGCGCGGCGCCGTGGGCGGTGCGGGCCTCGGTGGCGGTTTGGGTGGCGGCAGCCAGCGCCTCCTCGGCCGCGGCCACCGCGGTCTCGGACTCGGCGAGTGCCGAGAGCACGCGGTCGGCATCCTCACGCGACGGGATCGACGCCGACAGCTCGTCGAGGAAGGTGACGTCCTTGGCGGCCGCCGCTGCGGCTGCCTCGGTGTCTCTCAGGCGCTCGTCGACCTCACCGACGCGAGTCCGCATTTCTCGCACGGTCTCAGCCCGGGAGGTCGCCTCGTCGAGCGCCCGCTGCTTCTCCGGCAGGGCGGTGCGGTCGGTCTCCGCAGATGCTCTCCGCTCCTGCAGGACCTTGAGGTCCACCGAAACCGCGTCGAGGCGGCGTTTGGTGGCGTCTCGCATGGCGTCGAGCCGATCGAAACCGAACACCCCTTTGAGCACCGCGTTGCGCTCGGTCGGTGTCGCCTCGAGAAACTGGGCGAACTGGTTCTGGGCGAGGAGCACCGAACGCCGGAAGGCGTCGAAGTCGAGGCCAAGGATCCGTTCCACCTCGGCGGTCACCTCGCGCTCCTTGTCGGCGACCTCACGCGCCTCGCCGTCCTCGAGGCGATACAGGGTGTGTGCGGAGGCCCCGGAACGACGAAGCGCCCGCACCGTCCGCCACGTCGTGCCGTCTACTTCGAAGGTCAGCGACACCTGAAGGGCATCACGGCGCTGGTTGATGAGGCTCTTGGTCCCGGAGCCGATTCGTGGCGTCTTCCCGTAGAGGGCGAAGGCGATGGCGTCGAGGATCGACGACTTCCCGCTGCCGATCGGTCCGACGATCCCGAGGAGCGTCCGGTCGGTGAAGTCGAACATGACCGGCTCGGCATAGGACCGGAAGCCGCTCAGGGTGAGCTCAGTCGGCCGCATCCGCCACCTCTTCGGCGATCTCTCTGAACAGGGCCATGAGCGGGTCGGACGGCTCGGCGGCGTGGGTCTCCAGGTGATAGGCGGCGTACAGCTCGTCGAGGCTCACCCCGGCCGCGACTGTGCCTTCCACCGTCGGCCGGTCGTACTCGGGCCGCACCTTGACGACGTCGGGGAAGCGCTCCCGAACCTGATCGAGCAGACCAGGCTCGGGACCGTCGGTGCGGACGATGAGGTCGAGGAGGACGCCATCGAGGTCGTCGCGGGCAATCAACTCCTCCCAGGTGCCCGATGCCGTCACCAGGCGACGGCCGCCGGTGATCGGCACCGACCTGACCGAGGCCGGCACCCCCGGTTCGAGGTCCACCACGACGACCCGCTTCTCCTCGCCGGCCTCGCCGAAGTCCAACTGGAGGAGCGACCCGGCGTACTCGGCCGGGACGATCGACCCCGGGACCGGCTGCGGAGCGTGGATGTGGCCCAGGGCGACGTAGTCGACGGCGCTGGGCACGGCGGCCTCGGTGGCCGCATAGGCCTCGCCGATGTGGAGGTCCCGCTCGCCCCTGGGTACCCCGGTGCGCACTTTGACGCCGCCGACCATGTAGTGGCCGGCCAACACGGTCGCGTCGGCGTCAGAGGTTTCCTCGGCGAGGGCCTTCGCATAGGCCTCGGTGATCTTGCGCACCCGATCGGCATAGGTGCCATACCACTCGTCCACCTTGGCCATGAAGTCCACCACCTGCGCGGCACGCAGGAACGGGAAGCACGCCACCAGCAGCCGGGCGTCGCCGATGGGGAGAGCGACGATCCCACCGTCCCGTGGGCCGCGGATCGACCCGATCAGACGGACACCGAACGGCCTCAGGAACGGGTCGAGCGTGTCGAACAACTGCGGCGAGTCGTGGTTGCCGGCGACGACCACCACCGGACGGGTCCCGCCGGCGGCGAGACGAACCAGCCCATCTAGCCCCAGCCTGAGGGCATCGACCGGCGGCACCGCCCGATCGAAGAGGTCGCCCGAGTGGACGACCGCATCGACCGACTCACGCTCGGCGATGGCGATCACCTCGTCGATGACCTCGCGGTGCTCCTCCATGCGGTCGTGCCGATCGAGCCGCTTCCCGACATGCCAGTCGGAGGTGTGGAGGAGTCTCATTGGGGTGACTCGATCATCAGTGACGAGTTGCGGACGGCAGACCGCAGACGGCAGAAAAACAATCGCTCACGGCATCTGCTTTCTGCCATCTGCTCTCTGCAATCTGGGCGAGCTCATGCGAGCCCTACGAACGGATCGTCGCCGGAGTCGTCGACCTCCTCCTTGCGGGTCGCCCACGGTGGGAAGGGGAAGTCCACTACCAGGGGGACCGGGATCGCCGGTTGGGACACGACCATGGTGCCGGGCTTGAGCAGCCGGGCCCGGGCCCGGGTGGAGGGCAGCATCCATCCGTACTCCGACCTCTCGGCCTCGGCGGCATCGAGACGGCCGGTGACCCGCACGGCGGCGTTCTCCAGCACCTCCGGCGCCACCCGTGACGCCGTCTGCTGGGCGCCGACGAGCAGTACCCCCAGTGAGCGACCGCGCTGGGCGATGTCGATGAGCATGTCCTTGATCGGGCTCGATCCTTCACGGGGCGCGTACTTGTTGAGCTCGTCGAGGACGACCACCGACAATGGGAACCGCTGGCCGCTGCGTTCCTTCTCCCCGAAGGTCTCGGCGAGCAGCGCTCCGACGACGAACCGCTGGCCGAGATCGTGGAGCGACTGGATGCCGACGACCGTCACCTGGGACTGTGACCGGTCGATTCGGCGGCTGTCACCCGCCTGGATGAGGTGGCCGAGACGGATCACCGCAGCCTGCATGCGGCGCATGAAGGCGGACACCGTGCCGCCCTGGACCCGACCGGTCCAACGGGGATCTGGTTCGCCGTCGGGGGGGTCGAGGAATTCCTCCAGCGCCAGGAACAGGCTGTCGAGGTCGGTGATGACCCGCTCGCCCTTGTGCGGGTTGACCATTGCCCCATGACCATGCCCCTCAGACGGGTCACGCAGGACGATGGCGCCGGGCTGTCCGGCGACGTCGACGGCGAACCGCCGCAGCTGCGCCTCGACGCGCTCGGCGACGAAGGAGATCTGGTTGCGGGTGTCGGAAGCGTCGGTGAACACGAACCGCAGCAGGCCCTCGTTGACGAACTCGCGGGGGGTCCAGGCGAACACCGATACGTCCTGGCGGCCGGCGATGTCGGCCACCATGACGTCGCCCGACCGCGGCTTCGGTGGCGCCCACAGCGACACCGAAGGGAAGGGCTCTGGGGTGACCCCCAGCACGCCCCACGCCCGGGCGGCATCCGCCGAGAAGTCCTTGTTGCCCTTGTCCAGCCACAGCAGGTCCTCGCCCTTGACGTTGAAGACGAGTACCCGCAGGTTCTTGCCGGCGTCGCCGACGATGTCGCGGCGCCCCGTGAGCATCCTCAGGAAGAACAGGGCGAACGAGGTCTTGGTGGCGACCCCCGAGATACCCGATATCGACATGTGGCCGCCCTTGCGTCCGTCGAAGAAGTCGACGTCGACGTACACCGGCAGGCCGTCGCGGCCGAGGCCCACGGGTAGCGGCCGGCCCATCTCGTCGGCGTAGAGCGCCTTCTCCCGGGCCTCGCCGGTGGCCCTCGCCACGGCACCTCCCGGATCCGGCGACACCCACAGCTCGGGATCGACCCGGATGACGGCGATCTGTGCCGAACGCACCTTCGCCGCCGGCATGCTCCCCTCCTCGGCGATGCGAAAGGTGTCGGACTCGTAGGTGGCGCCCTCGAAGATCGCCTCGACCTCGGTGACCACCCCGTAGGTGTCGACGGTCCCGGCTCCGGGCACGTCGGTGCGAGTCACCACGAGGTCATCGAGCTGCAGGTACTCGCCGTCGGCGATCGCCACCCGGAACTCACGGGTGTTGGCGTGTTGGTTGCCGAGAACCCGTCCGACGTTCATGCGGCCGCCGCCAGGGCCGATCGCAGCGACCGCAGCACCAAGCCGGCGTCACCGAGCAGATGGCGAAGATGCCTTTCCAAAGCGCCGATCGGCACGAGGTTCTGTGGTGCCCGCGGATCGATGTGAGGTTCGGAACCGACCGTAGGAAGGACGGCGGCGCAGCGATCGGCGATCATCGACACCCGTTCCCGGTCCAACCCGGCAGAGGCTTCGCAGCGGACGATGCCCGCCCACGAGTGGCCGGCCCCGCGTTCGGCGAGCCGCAGGTACCAGGAGTAGCGGCGGTAGCCGCCCTCCCCGATCGTGAACAGGGGGCTGCGGTGCCCCGCCGGCAACAGACCGACGATGCCGGCCTCGTCACCGGTGAGGTAGGTACGGCGATGGCTCTTCACGTAGCCGATCTTGTCCCCTGGGGCGTACTCGTAGAGGGGGCCGTCGGCGACGACGAACAGCCCGTCGCCGGCGAGCTGTTCGGCGAGCCGCGCCTCGGCGCGGCGCATCGCATCGTGCACGGCGCTGATCAGTGACGCAGGATCGTCGTCGGGGACCGAGATCGGTGTGTACACCAGGCCACCCTCCAACGGAGGCAAACCCGGAGCCTGCCCGGATCCGAGGACCGCCACCCGCCCGACGGTGGCGTCGACCACGTCGCTGCGCGGCACCCGGCGGTCCCAGATGACCGCCCCGACACCGTAGGAGGCACACAGGCCGGCAACCGGGCCGGTGTCAGCGTCCAGGAGCAGTCGAGCGTCGATGCGGCGCACGCCGTCGACGAAGGCGACACGCTCCACCCCGTCATCCGCACCGGGGATGGGCTCCCACGGTCGATCCTCCACGGTCACGTCCACCGACCCCTCGGCGGGGGTCAGCTGATCGTCGTGCTCGACCGCGGCGCCGTACTCGGGAGCCCAGCCTTCCACGTGGAGTCGCATGGGTCGGAGGGTAGTGAGCAGGGGTGACGCAAAGGCTCAGCGGCCTCCGACCGCTTCGGGTACTTGGTACTTGGTACCTGGTACACGAGTTCGAGATGCCCGGTCATGCATCGACCCAGGAGAAGGCTGCGGTCGGGGCTCCTACCAGGCGGTGGTCGACGACCTCTAGGCCGATGTCCTTGAGAAAGCTGGCGACGTCAAACGGGCGCTCGTTGCGGCTGCGGCTGCCGTAGGCGCCGAGGACGAAGCGTCCACCGGGAGCGACGAATTGGTCGAGGAGTCTCCGTACGAAGGCCTCGAGGTAGTCGGCGGGCACGCAGTCCCAGATGGTGTACACCACGTCGTATCGTCGGGGTGGCTCCCAATCCCAGGCGTTACCGACGTGCAGATTGTCGGCGAATGCCGGGAGACGCTTCCGAGCGCGTGCGACGAGCTCCTCGCCGATGTCCACCCCGTGGGGAACGATGGCGTACCCATCCTCGGCGGCCCATGCCACCAGGCACTCGAGCAGGTACCCGTTGGCGCAGCCGACGTCGAGCAAGTCCGCGTCACGATCCACCGCGTCCAGGATGGGCCGCCGTTCAGCCTCCCACCGCTCCGGACCCCCATGGAAACCGGATCCGACGATGGGGTCCTCCGCCGCCAGGTAGTGCCGCTCCAGCTCCCGCAGCTCGGCGATGAACTCAGGAGGCAGCGAGGTGTCTGGCATGGACGCAAGCTAACGCCTGCAGGCTGCAGCTGACTCGTACCAAGTACCAAAGACCAAATACCAAGTACCAAATACCAAGTACCTCGACCCGGTAGCGTTACCCAACTGACTCACGGAGGCACCGAATGCAAAGCGGCTGTTTCGCCTGCGACGTAGTCCTGGAGGCCGACCACTCAGAGGCGGTCGCCGACCTGTTCATCGCCCACGCCGCCAAGGCGCACGAGTGGGACAATCTTGAAAGCGGCCCATGAGGTAAGTCGCGGGACTGTTCCCCGATTACAGGTGAACGTGAGTCATGACGATTCGGCCGAGACCTTCGCGATTCCTAGCGTGACCAACGGTCTGCCCTCAGAGGAGTTCGCCCTGCTGCACGACTCGCCCCACGATGGCCTCCCAGGAAGGTAGTGAATCGGTCCCGAAGTAGAGCTGGGGCATTGTTTCCTCGTAGGCGGCTCGCAGTCGCTGCGAGACATCCGAGTCCAGCGCGAACGCAAGACTCTGCGCGAACCCATCTTCCGGGCGTACCTCAAAGGGCTGTCCTGTCTTCGCAAAGTGTGCGGCGGTGATCTCCGCGACCTCATCCATGATTTGTTCGACCTGATTTCGGTCGGCAAGGAAATCAAGTACTCGTGCGTCGGCGAGTAGCTCGTGGATGTCATAGAAGTGTCGACCTACGCGTCGATTGGCCGCGAGTCCTGGGTTGGATCCGATGTGCATCGCTTCAGCGTGTATCCCTGCCAGCTTCTCGAGCAGCGTTCGACCGGGATGAAGGACCACAAGCTCGAAGGGCTCCAAATCTGGGAACTCAGCGAGGTCTGTGCCTGCTTGGGCGAGCTCACTTCCAAGGAGGCTGCTGCACATCACCCGCCCAGAAGGTTCGGAGCCACCGCGGGTCCCCATCTCAAGGAGAACACTGGTCTGGATCAGGTCAGTGGCCTCACGGAGAGCCGGGTAGTCGATTTCGTAGGAACGATGCCGGCCCGTCTCGGCACTTCCGACAGAAGTTGCGGTGCCGCCGATGCCTTCCGCCGCGTCGGCGGACATAGCCTTCATCAGCTTGTCGGTTGCGCCTCGGCCTCGGTCGCCAGGAAGCACGAGGATGTCGATGTCCTCAGAGAATCGCTGGATCAGTCCGTAGCCCTTGGACAGACTGGTCCCTCCCTTCAGGATGAAGTCACCGGCGAACTCGGATTCCAGCACGCTTAGGACCTCGCTCACCCAGTAGTCCTTCTCGACCGCGGTGGCGCTGATTCCTATTCGTTCGGCTGCAGCATCGATGGTCGGCCCGAACTCGGGCAGGTCGCGAAAGTGCGGCGAATCGGTCATTGTCAGAGCCCGAAGGCGAGGTCATCGCGTGCCAGTGGACTGCGGGCTCTCGGGACACTCTCGGCTTCGTCAGACCGGTTTAGAGCGGTGAGGAGCTTGCGCAGCCGCTCGCGGACACGGGGCGGCTCGGTCGTTGAAGCGCGAACGATTCGATCGACTCGAACCGTCCCGTCGCGGGCGAGGGCTTCGACTCGGTCCAAAGCCTCGGCGAGAGGGACTTCGACGAGACCCTCCCAATCGCGCAGGGTTTCAAGCAACGCTACTTCAGCCGGGCGAAGACGCTCGTCGCGGCGTCTCGCGCTGGCATTACGGCTGACGAACTCGACGCCTCGGGCCTTTCTTGGGACTCGTCCTGGTATTGCCATCGTCTCGATGCGAGGGACCTGTGTAGTGAGTCCAAGCATGAGTGCTGCACTCAGCGAGGCCGGTCCCACTCCGGGCTCCTCGACAACTTCCTTAACGAGACGCTCAGTCGGGGGTGGGGCCATCCCCAGTCGCGTCTCTGCGCCCCGCCAATAGAGACCTCGACGGACACGACGCAGCTCGCCCGAGCGCGTCAGACGAGAGAGGGCCTTTGCTACCGCCTCCGGCGATCCAGCGAAATCGTCTGGCCGCCAGAACCGGTTGCGAGATCGGAGAACCTTCTCTCGGACATCAGCAGCGACGCTACTCGTACTCATGGTGGACATCATAGCACTTTGTCGGTAACGCGTTACGCGAAGTTGACGTTTCTACGTCAAGCAGGAGCGTCACCCGCTAGCGTCGTCGCCGGCATGGTGAAGAACGATCGGCGAACGATCTTCGGCTGGGCGATGTACGACTGGGCCAACTCGGCGTACAGCACCACCACCCTCGCCGTGCTCTTTCCGGCGCTGTTGGTCGATGAGATCGTGCCCGAGGAGGGCTACCGGCTCTTCGGACTGCTCGTCGACGGCGAGCAGCTGGGTGCGCTGCTCATCGGCTTCGGCGCGCTCGTCGTGTTCCTGGTCAGCCCCATCCTCGGCGCCATCGCCGACTTCTCGGCGACCAAGAAGCGCTTCCTCCAGGTCTTCGCCTACACCGGCGCCACGTTCGCCATCCTGATGTACTTCATCGATCAGGGCGACGTCGCCCTGGCGATCGTCCTCTTCCTGCTCGCCCAGAGCGGCTTCGTGGCCAGCATCGTCTTCTACGACGGGTACCTGCCCGACATCTCCACCCCCGACACCATCGACCGGGTGTCGTCGAGGGGCTTCGCCCTCGGCTACGCCGGCGGCGGACTCAACTTCCTCCTCGTCCTCATCCTGTTGCTCATGCACGAGACCTTCGGTCTCACCGAGGTCGAGGCGGCCCGCATCGGCATGGCGTTCGCCGGGCTGTGGTGGATGGGTTTTTCGGTGTTCGCCTTCAGCCGACTGGAGGAGACCGGTGTCAAGCAACCGTTGCCCGCCAGTTACGCCCGCACCTGGAAGCCCGCCGCCTACACCGCGGTGGGGTTCCGGCGGACCATCGAGACCACCAAGCGCCTGCGGAAGTTCAAGGACCTGCTCAAGTACGTCCTCGCCTTCATCCTCTACAACGACGGGGTCCAGACGGTGATCGCCATCGCCCCGTTCTATGCCAAGGAGACGCTCGACCTGTCCACGACGACACTCGCCCTGGGCATCCTGCTCGTCCAGATCGTCGCCGTCGGCGGGGCGTTCACGTTCGGGCGGATCGCCGGTCGGATCGGCACCAAGACCGCCATCCTGATCTCGATCGGGCTGTGGTCGACGATCCTCACCTGGGCCTACTTCGTGCCTGCTGGGCAGGCGGTGCCGTTCTACGCCCTGGCCGCCCTGATCGGTTTGGTCCTCGGTGGCACCCAGGCCCTGAGTCGGAGCCTCTATGGATCGATGATCCCCGAGGAGGCGTCGGCCGAGTTCTTCGGGTTCTTCTCGGTGTTCGAGAAGTTCTCGGCCATCATCGGACCGTTCATCTTCTTCGCGGTGAACACGATCACCGGCTCGTCCCGCGGCGCCGTGCTGTCGCTCATCGCCTTCTTCGTGATCGGCGGAGTCATCCTGAGCCGGGTCGACGTGGAGAAGGCGCGCGCCTCGAGGCTCGTTTGGAGCTTCGACGGGGCGGAAGTGAGGTAACGCTTAACGCTCAACGCTTAACGCAAGAAGCGTCCGGCGTTGAGCGTTGAGCGTTGGCGTCCTACGCGTCAACCTCAAACACTGTCCAAGAAGCCTCGTAACGCCTCGGTCGTCTCTTGCGGCTTTTCGATGCTGGGCAGGTGGCTCGCACCATCGATCACCACCGCGGTGGCGTTGGGGATGGTGTCGGTCATGAGGGCCTGGTCCTCGGCCGACATGAGGCGGTCGTCGGCCCCGCTCATCACCAGCGTGGGCACCGAGATCGTGCTCAGCATCCCGGTTCGGTCGCTTCGGTCCCGCATGCCGCGCAGGGAGGCCACGATCGTCTCGTACGGCGTGGCCTCGACCATGGTCCGCAGGCGGGCGGCGGCATCAGGAGATGGTGGTTCGGTGAGCAGCGCCCCCACGAGATTCGAAGCCAGGATGGCCCGGCCGTCGGTGAGGAGCCCGGCGATGCCAGCGTCCCGTTTGGCTCGCGCCGCTTCGCCGTCCGCGCCGGCGCGAGTGTCCATGAGCACCATCGACCGAAACACCTGGGGGGCGAGCTCCCACAGGGCGAGGGCCACGTAGCCGCCCATCGAGAGCCCCACCACATTCACCCGTTCGACCTCGAGGTGATCGACGAGCGCTACGAGGTCCCCGGCGAACCGCCGCATCGGAATCGTCGTCTCGGTGGTGCGGTCGGACATGCCGTAGCCGCGGAGATCGGGGGCGATGCAACGATGACGGTTCCGCATTCCCGCGACCTGATCGAGCCAGACGGTGTGGTCCAGCGGGAACCCGTGGATGAACAGCACCGCGGGGCCATCGCCTTCGTCCCGCACGAACAGCCGGGTATCACCGATGTCGACGATCGACATGCCCACCTCCTCGGAAGGTGAGGGTACCGTCGCCCGATGATCCGGCGGACAACCGTCCTCGTAGCCCTTGCGGTGATCACCGCCTCGTGCGCCCCCGCAGATGCGAGCCGCGACGCGGCCGTACCCGAGGCGGTACTAGACGGCGACTCGCTCACGGTGAGGATCTCCGGCGAGGACGATGAACTGCGCCTCCTCGGGATCAACGCCCCCGAGCGTGACGAGTGCTGGGCCGACGAAGCCCGCGCCGCGCTCGCCGACGCCATCGACGGTGCTGCCCTCGTCATCGAGGGTGACAAACGCGACCGGTTCGGCCGACGGCTCGGCTATCTGTCCGCCGACGGCACCGACGTTGCGGGGTTGTTGATCCACGACGGCCACGCCATCGCCATGTCGTCAGCGCACCCGCGTCGCGACGACTACATCGACCTCGAGTGGCGGGCGTTCACCGCCGAGCGTGGCATGTGGGCACGCGACGCCTGCGGGCCACCGCTCCCGGCGCATGGTGTCGCCGTGCTCGACGTCGAGTACGACGCACCCGGCCCCGACGGGGACAACCCGAACGGCGAGTGGGTGAGGATCATCAACCGTGGCGACGCCACCGAACTCACCGACTGGGGGGTCCGCGATGAGTCGTCGGTACACCGCTACCGATTCCCTGACGCCTTCGTCATCGCCGCTGGCGCTGAAGTCCGCATCCTCTCGGGATGTGGAGTCGACACCCCCGAAACCCTCCACTGGTGTGCGGACGGTCCCGTCTGGAACAACGGCGGCGACTCGGCCATGCTCATCGACCCGCTCGGCAACGTTGTGTCGTGGTTTCGGTACTTTCCTTGAGAGCGGTCCTGGAGGTCCACTCTTGAAGGTCTACGGGGCCAACTTCGCCAGGTACCAAGTACTTGGAGGGCGCGCGAATAGGGTGCGGCCCTTTCTGACTCTCCTCCCCCGACGGGGGAGGTGGCAGCGGCCGAAGGCCGATGACGG